>CAZZLV010000004.1:0-28505 GCA_964655155.1 uncultured Bdellovibrionales bacterium | reverse complement strand
GCTCCAAATTCCTCCGCTGCGCTTCGGAATTTGCAAGTGCTTCCTTGCACTTGCTCGCCCGAATCTTGCACTTTCGTGCAATATTCGGGCTAGCCTCCGAAAAGTTCACAATCCTTGGTGTTTTTAGATACTTGCACCATTTTCATACTCCTTAAGGTTTAACTGTCGTTTTTAGGTTTAAGTTTAATCCGCTTTTTCCCGATGACCCTTAATGGGGGAGAGAACCGGAGCGGTTTCAGTCGGGCTCTTACCACTCGTTGTATCAGTACGTAGTAGAAGTAAGAGGTTTCATGAGTCAACTAGCTGTTTTATCGGAGTTCTCGGTTCTAGTTCCTGCTGCAGTAGTGCTGGCTTCACTATTTGTGAAGAAGCTCTTTAAGGTATCTTTTCTATCTGCCGCAGCCGGTATCGGCGCACCACTTGTGCTGCCCTTGAGAGAGTTGCCATTACTTGAGAATTTCAGCCAATTGCCGCAGGGTTATCTTGTCGGTGGTGCTTGGGGTGGCATCATCTGTGGTGCTTTGGTGTGGGCCGTTTTGAAACCGCTAATTTCGGGAGTCGTCGCTAGCCTAGGGTTGGTGAAGCTGGGCTACTTTGCTCTTCTCGGTGCGGGATTGATCGTCAGTTGTTTTCTGGTTGTTAATCCAGAGCCACTTGCCAGTAATTTTCCCGGTTGGAAGGGCTCGGCGGGGCTACTGTTATTGGCGGCCTCATGTATTAGTGTCTCACAGGCGCTCTGGAAGATGGTCAGGGCGACGACACTCTTGGTGATTTGGGGAGGGGTCTCGGTTGTCTTGGCGAGTGGTATATTTCTCGATAAACTGCCTCAGGATATAAAACGTGATGACCTTTACCAGATGAAGGGGATTATTCCGCTCGAAGTAATAAATAGGGTATTTGATTACGCGCAGGAATTGTCAGCACAGGGTGTTGGGGTTCGGAAGTTTTTGCGCGTAGCCGAAAAGAGGCTGCCAGAGGAGCCACCCGTAGAGGCTTAAGTTGTCGACCCTGATAGGGTGATTTTATTCTCCTTGACCGTTTTAATTTATGCCTAGAATGCTTTTAAAGGCGATAGTATTCGCAGTAGCTGCATTTCTGGCTTGCACGCTGGGGGACGTGCTCTATCGTTTCTATGACCTGCGAAATGCTATCTCTTATTCGTTGAGGACTGCGGCCTTGGAGTCTGACCAGGAGGTACGGAAAAAAATAGTAGCCGTGGCGGTCAGGGCTGGAGTAAGGTGTGAGGAGCGGGATATCCTTGTCGAGCGGCTAAAAGGTAGGGTGCGCGCCGCATTTCCGTATCAGCACTGGGTCGGCATCCCATTTAGCAAGCAGAGGAGCGGTCTATTTCCTCTTGCAGTGCAGGCTTCGGGTGAGCGAGCCTATTAGGTGGTAGGAGCAATTAATGAACGCAAAATTTAAACCGGTACCCAGAGAGTGGCAGCAGGTGATGGACGAAGATATGATCGCCCGTGCTGTTTCGCGCATGAGTTTTGAGGTTGTTGAAAAGGATCGTGACCTTAGTAACCTAGCGGTGGTTGGTATTAGAACTGGTGGTGAATACCTTGCAAAAAGATTGCAACAAGAGATACAAAAAATCGAGGGAATAGAGATAGCCTACGGTGTTATTGACATTACGCTGTATCGAGACGATCTGCTTAGTGCGCAGTCTCAGCCAACTCTTCGTGGTACGGATCTCCCATTTAGAATAGCTGGGGCGCGAATAGTGCTAGTTGATGATGTCTTGTTTACTGGCCGAACTATTCGCTCGGCGCTCGACGCCATAATTGATTTTGGAAGACCTCGCACCGTTGAATTGGCTGTTTTGGTAGATCGTGGTCATCGTGAACTGCCAATTCAGGCCAACTATCTCGGTAAATCAGTCGCCTGTGACCGCTCGCAATTGGTGCGGGTTAGGCTCAGTGAGATGGGTTATAGGGACGGAGCCTACCTAATTGATCGGAATGAACGGTAGTCTTTAGCTCATTTCTACGAATCGCTTATTTTTGAGTCGATTTTACCCTCCAAGGCCTTGTAAATATCCGGCAAAAGATGTTTACTGGTGACTCGATGGTCGACCACTTGTTGGGAATACACGGGCTTTCGAAAGCAAACATCTATCGGTACCTCGACGCGGCACACTCTTTTGTAGAGGTCTCCGAGCGCGACATCAAGAAGGTTCCGACCCTCCGCGGAAAAACTATCGTCCATGTTTTTTTCGAGCCGAGCACTCGTACCCTTACGAGTTTCGATATCGCCGGTAAAAGGCTCTCAGCGGACACAATCAACATTAGCGCAGGGTCTAGTTCGGTTAAAAAGGGGGAGACCTTGCTAGACACGGTTCGTACCCTCGAATCGATGAATCCAGATGTATTAGTTATACGACACTCTGAGAGTGGGGCGGCCCAATTTGCGGCGCGGCATCTTTCTCGCGCTGCGGTGATTAATGCGGGAGACGGCGCGCATGAGCATCCAACGCAGGCACTCTTGGATCTTCTAACATTACGGCAACACTTTGCTGCCAAGGGTCGTGGGATTGAGGGATTAAAGATCGGATTCGTGGGAGATGTGCGCCATTCACGAGTAGCGCGCAGTAATGTGTGGGCTCACTGCGCGCTTGGCAATCAGGTTCGTTTGATCGGCCCGTCTACATTGGTGCCGGTTGAGTTTGTTCAGGTCTTCGAGAGCGACCTAGTAACTGTTGAGCATGACCTGGTGCGTGGGCTACAGGATCTCGATGTTGTGGTCTGTTTGCGGATGCAACTTGAGCGTCAGGATCAAAATTTTGTTCCTAATCTCGATGAATACAGTAAGGAGTACTGTGTTTCAGAGCGACTCCTTAAGCGCTACGCGCCAGATAGTGTTGTTCTGCACCCCGGCCCGATGAATCGTGGTACTGAGATATCGGGAGAGCTAGCCGATGGGCCGCGGTCACTTATCAGAAATCAGGTCAACAACGGTGTAGCAGTGCGCATGGCTGTTCTCTACCTACTAGCCCGCACCACAGCGAATCATCAGGGTCAGGAAGGGGAGTTTGTATGACAGGCAATGCTACTAGTCTAGTAAGTATTCAGCCCACAGTAATTGAGGGGGGCCAGGTCATTGACGCTGCTACTGGGCTTGATGGTTCGTTTGATATTTTGATTCGCGATGGAGTTGTTGAGGCGATTGAAAAACCGGGGGCGTTTAGGGCCACTAGCGATGTGCGGCGTGTGGACGCGGCGGGAAGGTGGGTTATGCCGGGCTGCGTTGATCTGCATGTACACCTACGTGAGCCGGGTGAGGAGTGGAAAGAGACCGTTCAGACTGGGGCCGAAGCCGCTGTGCTTGGTGGTTATACATCAATATGTTGCATGCCTAACACACGACCCGCTAACGACTCAGCAGAGATTACGCGCTTCATTATTGAGAAGGCCCAATCAGCAGGTGCTGCGCGCGTTTTGCCGATCGGTGCGATCTCTATGGAGCGCAAGGGTAAGCAACTTGCGCCGTATTCCGAGCTTGCTAAAGCCGGCTGCGTGGCTTTTTCTGACGATGGTGATCCGGTTGCCGATGCTGGCCTGATGCGGCGCGCACTTGAGTGGTGCCTAATGTTGGGCCTGCCACTAGCGTGTCACGAGGAGGATAGAAACCTCAGTTGTGGCGGTTGCATGAATGAATCTGCGCTAGCTCTCAAGATGGGGCTGAAGGGTTTCCCCGGTGTGGCCGAGGACGTGATGATTGCTCGGGATATAGAGCTAGCTCGCTTTACCAAAGGTAAGGTGCATATCTGTCACGTATCTACTGCGCGTGGAGTTGAACTGATTCGCCGAGCCAAGAACGATGGCATTAACGTAACCTGCGAGGTGGCACCTCATCATCTAATTCTCAATGAGGAGTGCGTTGCTTCTTACCATACAAACTACAAGATGATGCCCCCGCTGAAAGATGATGAGGACATCAAGGGGCTGATGGCTGGTCTGGCCGATGGTACGATTGATGCAATAGCAAGCGATCATGCGCCACACGACAGTGATAGTAAGTTGGTAGAGTTCTCACGTGCAACCGTTGGTATCCTTGGACTTCAGACTAGTTTGCCACTTTTAGTTGAGATGTGTAATACCGGTGTTCTATCGCGAACTCGAATGGTCGATCTGTTGTGCGCTGGCCCGGCGCGAGCATTCGGATTGCCGTACGGTACACTGCGAATTGGCAGCGCCGCTGATCTGATAGTAGTTGATCCGCATCGTGAGTGGTTCTTTACCGAGGAGTTGGTGCGTTCAAAATCAAAGAATAGCCCGTTCCTAGGTCGTAAACTTCAGGGAGCAACAGAGCAGGTTTTTGTCCAAGGTAGACAGGTTGTCTGCGATGGTGGTCTGGTCAAGGATCAGGCAAGGGGGTAGCTTAACTCGAATATTGCACCAAAGTGCGAGATTCGGGCGAGCAAGTGCAAGGGAGCACTTGCAAATTCCGAAGTGCAGCGGAGGAATTTGGAGCCTAAAGTGTGTGTGGGCACTATGGGTCCCACACAAACTGTAGGCGATTAGGAAAGAGACCATGGATGGCTTTTTTCCGAGCATTTTTCACGGCGAGCACAGCGCGCGTCGTGACAAATACGGATTAAGGGTGCTTAAGAGATATTGAGTCGAGTGTCATGGCGATAAATAAGATGATCGTTTCGGGGCGGCAGGCGATGGGCGAGGTGGGTTTTTTGGCTCTCGCAAACGGCGCTGTTTTCAAGGGAAGGTGTTTCGGTGCACTCAGAGGTGAGGAGGATCCAATCGGCGGAGAGCTCGTCTTTAACACCTCTATGTACGGCTACCAAGAGATCCTCACCGATCCAAGTTACGCCGGACAGATTATGACCTTTACCTATCCACACATCGGTAATGTTGGGTGTAATGAGGACGATGTTGAATCCTCGCGTGTGTATACGGAGGGCTTGGTCGTTCGAGCTGCGCATAAGAACCCATCTAATTTTAGGTCATCGGTTTCTCTTCCTGAATATTTGGCTAAGAACAATATTATGGGGCTTGAGGGGATTGATACTCGGGAGCTGGTTATTACTCTTAGAACGCACGGTGCGCAGATGGCGGTAATGGCGAGCGGAGACGGTGTTGATCCAGATACTCTTGTTGATCATGCGCGAGCCCTGGGATCCATGGAGGGCAAGGACTACGTCAAGCAGGTTGCTTGCAAAGAGATGTATACCTGGGATTACCTGCCCTGGAGCTTAGAGCACGGCAATCGCAGACGGCTTTCACAAGAGCAGTTGGTTTCACGACCACATGCGGTAGCGGTGGATTGTGGAGTAAAGAATAATATCCTGCGGCTGCTAGTTGATGTAGGCTTTCGCGTAACTGTGGTGCCAGCAGGAACGACTGCAGCAGAGATTATGTCGCTAAGACCAGATGGCATCTTTCTTTCGAATGGCCCAGGTGATCCGGCGACGTTGCAGTATGTTGTTAAGCCAGTGCAGGAGATCCTCGGACGGGTGCCGATCTTTGGAATCTGCCTTGGACACCAGATTCTTGGTCAAGCATTAGGCGGCAGGACGTACAAATTAAAGTTCGGTCATCGTGGAGGCAATCATCCGGTCAGAGATGAAACAACTGGAAAGGTTGAAATCACGGTTCAGAACCACGGATTTGCGGTTGATAAGGGCTCGATAGATAGTAGCGCATTTGTGTCGCACCTAAATCTGAACGATATGACGGTAGAAGGGCTAGAGTCGAAAGAGAGCAAGGCATTTTCAGTGCAATATCATCCAGAGGCATCTCCCGGGCCACACGATTCGCGCTACTTGTTTGAGCGGTTTTATCGCCTAGTCACTGCGGGTGCGTAGTTAATTCAGTAGTAAGGTGCGCTATGCCAAAGAGGAACGATATAAAATCAATTCTGCTGATCGGTTCAGGCCCGATCGTGATCGGACAGGCGTGTGAGTTTGATTACTCAGGAACGCAGGCGATAAAGGCCCTTAAGCAAGAGGGATATAAGGTTATACTGGTTAATTCTAATCCCGCTACGATTATGACCGACCCAGAGTTTGCGGATCGGACATACATCGAGCCGATTACGGCCGATTTTGTTGAGGAGATTATCCGCATTGAGCGCCCAGATGCTGTGCTTCCAACGATGGGTGGCCAAACAGCGCTCAACACAGCGCTTGAGCTCGATGAGCGTGGGGTATTTGAGAAGTATGGCTGTCAACTCATAGGCGCAAATGTTGAAGCCATCAAGACCGCTGAGGATCGTGAGTTGTTTCGCCGCGCGATGGATGAGATTGGGCTTGAATCGGCTCGGTCAGTTATTGCGACCTCAATCAAAGATGCCGAGATTGCGGCGCAGAAATTGGGATATCCGATGATTCTCCGCCCATCTCGTACTTTGGGGGGTACAGGTGGTGGAATCGTGCATGCACCCGAGGAGCTACACCGCAAAGTTTCTATAGCATTAGCAGCCAGTCCTAACCGTGAAGTGTTGATTGAGGAGTCTCTCTTAGGTTGGAAAGAGATCGAGCTAGAGGTAATGCGTGATACTAAAGATAATGTTGTTATTATCTGTGGTATTGAGAACTTTGATCCGATGGGAGTGCATACCGGCGACTCGATCACGGTAGCTCCTATTCAGACCCTGACAGACAAGGAATATCAACTTCTGCGTGATGCAGCCATTAAGGTCATTCGCCGCATCGGAGTTGACACAGGTGGCTCAAATGTTCAGTTCGCGATAAACCCCAATAACGGCAGAATTATCGTGATAGAGATGAATCCTCGCGTGTCGCGCAGCTCAGCGTTGGCTTCAAAAGCAACCGGGTTTCCTATCGCCAAAATCGCAGCCAAGTTGGCGGTGGGATACACACTGGACGAAATTCGCAATGATATTACGAAGGAAACACCGGCGTGTTTTGAGCCATCGATCGATTACGTAGTCGTGAAGATTCCGCGCTTCAACTTTGAGAAGTTTCCCCTTGCTGATCCAACTCTGGGGACACAGATGAAGTCTGTTGGAGAGGTTCTGTCATTCGGAAGAACGTTTAAGGAGGCACTGCAGAAGGCGATGACCTCGATGGAGTTAGGATCCTTTGGTTTTGATGGTGAAAAATATGCCAAGGATCTAGGGAAGCATGAGCTTCGCGATGCCTGTGCCAAGCCGGTACCGCACCGCTTGTGGTTAGTGGGAGAGGCTTTCCGAAGAGGTCATTCGGTTCGAGATATATTTAGCGCAAGTAAGATAGACCCGTGGTTCCTTGAGCAGATTCAAGAGATTGTGAATCAGGAAGAGGAACTTAAGCACCTTTCAATTGGCTCGATTAGTGCCGACTACTTTCGTGTCCTCAAGCGCCATGGATTCGCAGATAGGCGCATCGCCGCGCTCATGAATGTTTCAGAGAGTGATGTTCGCAATAGGCGGCAGGCGCTGGGCGTTAAGCCGTCGTTTAAATCGGTTGATACATGTGCTGCCGAGTTTGCAGCCTTTACGCCGTATCTCTATTCGACTTATGACGATGCGTCTGAGGCCCCACCGACTGGAAAGCGGAAGATAGTAATCCTTGGCGCTGGCCCAAATCGGATCGGTCAGGGAATAGAATTTGATTATTGTTGTGTGCATGCATCTATGGCTCTCCGTGCTGACGGATTTGAGACCATCATGATTAACTGTAATCCTGAGACGGTGTCGACTGACTATGATACCAGCGATCGATTATACTTCGAGCCACTTACTGTTGAATCAGTTCTGGCAATAGTGGAACGAGAGAAGCCCGAAGGGGTGATTGTTCAGTTCGGAGGGCAAACTCCACTCCGGATCTCGGGAGAGTTAGCAGCACTCGGTGTGCCAATAATCGGCACATCTGTTGACTCAATCGATATGGCAGAGGATCGCGAACGTTTTTCGGCACTGATTGCAAAACTCAAGCTGCGCCAGCCACCTTTTGCGACAGCGCGCTCAACCGATGAGGCGCTTCAGGCTGCGCAGCGGATCGGCTTTCCATTAATGATCCGGCCATCATTTGTACTCGGTGGACGGGCGATGCGAGTGCTGTACTCGGAAGATGAGGTACGCACATATATGCGCGAAGGAGTCGAAGTGTCGCACGATAGGCCTGTCTTACTCGATCGTTTTCTTGACGGAGCGATCGAGGTAGATGTCGATACTGTCAGTGATGGGCGTGAAGTTCTAATTGCAGGGGTGATGGAGCACATTGAGCCGGCAGGTATCCACTCAGGTGATAGTTCGTGTTGTTTGCCGCCGCAGACCCTTAGTGCGGACGTAGTTCAGGAGATGCGCAGGCAGGCGGTTGTCTTGGCCAAGGAGCTCAAAGTTGTTGGATTGATGAACATCCAGTTTGCTGTTCCACGATCGGGAGAGGTATTTATCCTTGAGGTTAATCCGAGAGCCTCTCGCACGGTGCCGTTTGTTAGCAAGGCCACCGGTTTGCCGTGGGCCAAAATCGCCAGTCGAGTAATGGCGGGAGCAACCTTAAAGGCTATCGGCGTTCATGAAGTTGTGCCCACAGGCTATGTATCGGTAAAAGCGTCAGTGTTTCCGTTCTCTAAGTTTGCTGGCGTCGATACGATCTTGGGGCCTGAGATGAAATCAACGGGCGAGGTCATGGGAATTTACTCGAGCTTTGCGGGTGCATTTGCCAAGAGCCAATTCGCTTCAAGTATCACTTTGCCAAGGGGTGGGGTGGTGTTCTTGAGTGTAAAGGATGGAGATAAAGAGCAGTTGCCGGAGATAGCCAGGAGGCTAGAACGGCTTGGTTTTACTCTGATGGCGACAGAGGGCACAGCAAACTTTATGCGGGAGTTAGGCGTTGCGGTTCAACGTGTGAACAAGGTGAGAGAAGGTTCGCCACACATAGTGGATGCCATCGGGGCAGGTGAAGTTTCCTTGGTGATTAACACCCCTGAGGGCTGGCAACCGGTGATGGACTCTAAGTCGATTAGATTGGTTGCAAATGAGATGAGAGTTCCAACCTACACCACGATGGCAGCGGCACGTGCTGCAGCCGAGGCGCTTGAGCTTGTGCAAAATAATAAGTTTATTTCGGTAAAAGCACTACAGGATTACCTATCGTAGAGGCCAAATAATCTCTATAAGTCTTGTCCTTCTAGGTGGTTAGCTAGTACGGAAGATGCTATTGCGTGTTTAATAGCTCATATTCCTGAGACTTCTCAATCATTTACAGTAGTTGCAGGGTTTGATAACCTACCCAACGAGACTTAGCCCGAATATTGCGCCAAAGTGCAAGATTCGGGCGAGCAAGTGCAATTAAGCACTTGCAAATTCCGAAGCGCAGCGGAGGAATTTGGAGCCTACAGTTTGTGTGGGCACTATGGGTCCCACACAAACTGTAGGCGATGAGGAAAAAGGCCATGGATGGCCTTTTTCCGAGCATTTTTCACGGCGAGCGCAGCGAGCTTCGTGAAAAATACGGATTAGGTAGCTCTCTCTAAAAGTCAGCAATAAAATCTTGCCCTTTAGAGAAAGCTATCGATTTGTGGATCTGAATCGAAACAACCGCCTGTAGTGATTTACGTCAAAAGTCGTACCAGCTTTACTGGTTCGGAAGTTGGCAAACAACTTTAGGTTTCTGCTAAGGAGTTTAGTATGGCTCGAATTACCGTTGAGGATTGCCTCACGCAAGAGAATAATAGGTTTGCACTCGTTCAGCTCGCTTCGAAGAGAACCAAGCAGCTGCTGCAAGGTTCAACGGTGCAGATAGCAGACCGCAGAAATAAAGCTGTAGTGACGGCGCTACGAGAGATAGCTGGTGGCAAGGTTCGATTTATGACCCCTGATGAGACTCTTGCTTATGAGGAGCATAAGGCGCGAGAGGCAGAAGCAGCGCGTGCAGCAGCCTTGGCAGAGCGTGAGCGCAAGCCTGAGATAGGGGCTGGTTTGTTTACTAACGGTGATGAAGCGCGTTCTATGGATTTCCTTCGAGATGCACTTATGAAGCCAGGCCCGATTACCGCGGGAGATGACGATGATGGAGATGAAGAGTAGTTGTCTTCGTCGATAGGTGCTGGTTAACTAAGAATGGGTTAGGGTCACTATGTCCTTCGAGCAGATCGCCGAGGCCCTAAAAAAATATCATCCGAGCCCAGACCTTCAGACTTTGCAGAAAGCCTACGAGTTCGCGCGGAAATGCCATGAAGGGCAGGTGCGTGCGTCGGGTGAGCCTTACTTTTCTCATGTTGAGGAGACGTCGCTCCTAGTATGTAAACTCAAGCTCGATGAGCCATCGGTCATCGCGTCTCTGCTGCACGACACTATCGAGGATTGTGATGTAACTCGGGATGATATTCAGAGGGAATTCGGTCCTGGCGTAGCGGACATAGTTGAGGGCGTTACAAAACTTACTCGAATAGAATTTGAATCGCGAGAGGAGAAGCAGGCGGAGAACTTCCGCAAGATGCTCGTGGCGATGGCGAAGGATATTCGAGTGATCCTTGTTAAGCTCTGTGACCGTCTGCACAATATGCGGACACTTGCTTTTTTTAGTGAGGTTAAGCAACGTCGGATCGCAGAAGAGACGCAAGAGATCTATGCGCCCCTGGCTAATCGTCTCGGAATCCATTGGCTGAAATCGGAATTAGAGGATCTCTGTTTTCTATATCTACGCCCAGAGCTTTACCACCAGATAGAGGAGCACTTAAAGAAGACGGCGCCCGGTCGGGACTCTTATGTCGAACGCACAGCGTTGGAGCTTCAGAAGATTCTGGCGGAAGCAGGGGTCTCAGCATCAGTTAAGGGGCGTGGTAAGCATCTTTATTCGATCTGGCAAAAGATGCAGAAGGATAATATCTCGTTTGAGCAGATGTTCGACCTGTTGGGATTTCGTGTTATCGTTCCAACAGTACGGGCCTGCTATGAAACCCTAGGAATCGTGCACTCCACCTGGAGGCCAATACCAGGCAGATTCAAGGATTTCATCGCCATGCCTAAGCCCAATATGTATCAGTCGTTGCATACAACGCTAATCGGACCAGGTGGACAGAGAATCGAGATTCAGATTCGCACACCCGATATGAATCGCGTGGCAGAGGAAGGCATAGCGGCGCACTGGCGTTACAAGGAGGGCGGAGCTGCGCCAGCTTTTGATCTGCAGTGGGTTAAGGAGCTGGTTGAGACACAGCAGTATTTGAAAAATCCCGATGAATTTATTCAGTCAGTAAAAGGTGAGCTCTATCCAGAGGAGGTTTTTGTATTCACGCCTAAGGGAGATCTAGTGCGGCTTTCATTTGGAGCGACCACAGTTGACTTCGCTTATGCAGTGCACACCGATGTGGGGCATCGTACGATCAGTGCAAGGGTCAATGGGCAGATGGTGGCGCTAGATCATGTTCTTGCCAACGGTGACACGATCGAGATAGTGACCTCCAAATCGCATGTCCCTAGCAAAGATTGGCTTAGATTTGTGCGCACATCGAAGGCTAAGCAACGTATACGAGCATTTCTTAAGACCCAGGAACACGCGCGATCGCTTGCGCTTGGTATGGATCTTCTAACCAAGGATCTGCGCAAGGTAAAACTAAGTATCAAGAAGGTTGAAAAGGATGGGCGTCTTGCTGCTGTCGCTGAAGATCTGGGATTTAAAACTGAGGGCGAGATGTTCGCCGCGATTGGGTACGGCAAGGTCAATTCTGCCAAGATTATCGCCAAGCTCCTACCTGAACAGGCAGAGTCTAGCAAAAGGCTTGATGAACAACCAACGCAGATTCAAAGAATCTTTCATCGCGCAGCGCAGGTTAGTAGAGAACGTATCGGCGTAAAGGTGTCTGGATTAGACGATATCGTCATTCGCTTTGCAAAATGCTGTCAGCCACTACCGGGAGATCGAATTATTGGGTTTATCACACGTGGGCGTGGTGTAACGGTGCACTATGCGGATTGTCCGCAAGTGCTTGATGGTGATCCACTACGACGAGTAGATGTTGAATGGGACTCCGGTACACGCGCACCCCAAAGGGTCAGGATTACAGTTCATGCGCAGGATCAGATGGGGCTACTGGCAAATGTATCTCAAGCAGTGGCTGGCCAAGGCACGAATATTACCAGTGCTCAGATTAAGACAGAGCACGGACGTGCTAGTATTAATTTCGAGATGCAGGTATCGAGCGCCGAGCAACTGCATAAAGTGACCAGAGCAATTGAGATGGTGCCCGGGGTGATAAAAGTAGAGCGAGTTAAGCATCTCTCCAGTGGTTTTTTTGATGATGAATTGGACTCTGAGGACTAGCAGGTGATGAGACGAAAACAGGAGCCGGTGCAAAAGTTCCCTAAGACCATCATCAGGGTAACTCTTAGAGCGGTACTAATCCGTATTTTTCACGAAGCTCGCTGCGCTTCGGAATTTGCAAGTGCTTCTTTGCACTTGCTCGCCCGAATCTTGCACTTTCGTGCGATATTCGGGCTAATAGTGTTCTTTGTGCTTGTGGCAACAGTAAAAGCATTTGCTGTCCCAGTTGGCAGCGCTCCGAGTGGTGCTGCGACGCGCACAGCAGAGGAACAAAAGACGATCGATGTATACAAAAGGGCCAATCAGGCCGTGGTCTTTATCACTACACGATCCTATGTAGTCGATCCATTTACCTTCTTTGACGAGGTAAGGCCGCAAGAGGGCACAGGAACCGGAACTATCGTTGATGCCGAGCGGGGTATCGTCATCACCAATCTCCATGTAATAGAGAGTGCGCTTGAGTCTGGAGGGAGTGTTGAGGTTATGTTAGCCAACGGTCAAAACTCTAAGGCGCGACTTGTCGGATTTGATCCTGAGAGCGATATTGCGGCTCTGCAGGTGTTGAACATCCCCAAGGGTTTTGTTGCCTTGCCTTACGGCGACTCGTCTATCTTAGAGGTGGGTCAAAGAGTTCTGGCCATCGGCAACCCCTTCGGATTGTATCGCAGTTTAACAGCTGGGATCATCTCTTCGCTCGATCGCACCATGAAAACTCCAAGAGGTGCAATGCTCAAAGATCTGATCCAGACAGACGCAGCGATAAATCCCGGTAACTCTGGTGGCCCACTACTGGATGCTGACGGTCGTCTGATAGGTATCAACACAGCTATCCTTAGTCAGTCTGGAGATTCAGCAGGGATTGGCTTTGCTGTGCCGATTAACAGTATTAAGAGAATTATCCCGGAGCTCCTTGCCACCGGCAAGGTACGACGACCAAGATTAGGTTGGCAATTAGTGGATACTGATCAGGGGCCTATGGTGCTCCGAGTCCTCTCGGATGGGCCGGCGCAACAAAGTGGAATCAAGCCGATTGAGCGGGTATTTTCAAGTGGCGCCTTTGTTCGCGGGTATCGGCGAGATATTGAGAGTGCCGATCTAATTTATAAGGTTAATGGTGAGCGAGTGAGAAACCGTGACGAAGTGGAAGATTTAATTCGCAAAGTCAAAAAGGGAGATTCAGTCGAGCTGACTTTACGCACAGGTGGTATGTACGGCCGTGAACGTCTATTGTCGGTTGTGCCTGGGTGGGAATAGAGACTCAGGAACGGATGGCGATGAAGATAAAGGTTCTTCCAGATACGGTAATCAATCAGATCGCGGCGGGTGAAGTAGTTGAGCGCCCAGCCAGTGTGATACGTGAGTTAGTTGATAATGCAATAGATGCTGGAGCAACAGATATTTTTGTAGCCCTTGAGGGTGGTGGGCATAGCCGGCTAACGGTGCGCGATAACGGGTGTGGTATGTCAAAGGACGAAGCGATTCTAGCCTTTGAACGGCACGCTACGTCAAAGGTTTCTTCGATAGATGACCTAACAACTCTTAAGACCCTGGGGTTTCGTGGTGAGGCACTGGCTTCAATTGCTGCGGTATCTAAAGTGCACCTACGAACTCGCAGTAAAGATGTGGATCTTGGAACCCATGTAATATTTCGGGGCGGAAAGTTAACAGCTGTTCAGAGTGTCGCCTGGAATATCGGTACTGAGATCGAGGTAGAACACCTTTTTTTTAATACCCCAGCACGGCGAAAGTTTTTAAAATCGCCACGGTCTGAGGTTGCGCGTATAAGAACTTGGCTGGCGCACTCAGGATTGGCGCGTCACTCAGTTCGCTACCGGCTCGTATCTGATGGCGATGAAGTTTTGCATCTGCAGCCTGTCGCAACGGTCGCTGAACGGGCACGGTGCGTGTTCCCTGCCGATCTGATACCTGTATTGCTCTCAGAGGGGGATATCTCAGTAGAGGGGATGGTAAGTCATCCTGGGCAGGCACTCTCGGATCAATCGGGTTTTGTTGTTTTAATAAACGGACGCCTGGTTTCGGATAAGATAATTCTACGAGCTGTACGAGCGGGATATGATTCTATGCTTAAGGATAGGGAGTATCCGATCGGATATCTCTGCCTTACGCTGCCGAGCGATCAGCTTGATGTAAACGTGCACCCTCAAAAGAGCGAAGTTAGGTTTAGAAATCCGCAGCAGATCTTTGCGATTGTTCAGGGAGCGGTAACAGCCGCAGTGCGAGCGATTCGTCGTCCGATGCAGCTTGAGCCCTTCGGTTATGGTGCTAGCTTCAGTGGTGCTGGCGTTAGTGGCGCTGTATTAGACCCGGTGCAGCAAGAGTCCCACGTTAGGCAGATCCCAGCCGCTTTTGCCGTGCCAGCAGATCGGGTGCAAAACCTATTTGATAATCAGCATCGAGTTGCCGAAAATATCGCAGAATATATCCCAGTAACCTTTCCCCAAGAGCTTGCTACTGTCGCCAACTTTAGATTCTCAAGCTTACGCTATGTCGGACAGGTGCTTGAATGTTATCTCATATGTGAGTTGGATGAGCATATCGTTGTGGTAGATATGCATGCGGCACATGAGCGTGTGAATTACAACAAGATACGGAAGGCGCGTGCTGCGCAGCAATTATTATCTCAGAAGTTGTTGATACCGGAAACCGTACGCCTTACTGAAGAGGCGGTTGTTACCTTGATGGAGCAGGAGCAGGCGCTTCAAGAGCTGGGATTCGATATTTCGCAAATTGCGCCTGAAACGGTGTCGGTCAAAGGAGTGCCAGGAGTTGTGGCGCACCTAGATTGCGTTGGACTTCTCAAAGAGTGCGCGGCAGAGCCACTTGTAGCAGGTTGGCGTGAAAGGCTAGACGAGAGGATCGATCACATTACCGCACGTATAGCGTGCCATGCGAGTGTGCGCTCTGGAGATCTGCTTACTAAACAGGAGGTTTATGCCTTATTTGCACAACTCGATGATGCTGAGCTATCTGGAGCATGTCCACATGGGCGTCCAGTTGTGACACAGTTTAGTCGTGAGATGGTCGAGCGATGGTTTGGGCGAGATCGCTGATGATAGCACCGCGCCAGGCACTGGCGGTTTGTGGCCCGACCGCATCAGGAAAGAGTCAGCTTGCAATTCAACTAGCGCACACCTTGGGTGGCGAGGTAGTCAATATTGATTCGGTGCAGGTATACCGCGAGCTTGATATCGGTTCTGCAAAGTTATCAATAGCTGAACGAGAGGGTATTCCACATCACGTCATCGATATATTTTCACCTAATGAGTCGGCAAACGTGGCGCACTTTAGAGGATCTGCGTTGCAAGCAATAGATGGCATCACTGCACGTGGTCATGTACCGATCCTAGTTGGTGGATCGGGTTTGTATGTGACAGCACTGCTTCACGGGTTGGCAGATGTCCCGGCTACTCCATCTGATCTGCGGTCAGCTGTGGCGACTCTTTCTGCAGAGGATCAATATGCTGAACTGCAGAGGGTGGATCCAAAGAGCGCCCGTCGACTAAATCCGAACGATCGACAACGAGTGTCGCGTGCTATTGAGATCTTTAGAGTAAGTGGCAAGCCAGCTAGTGAGTTCTTTGCCGATCATACCTTTTCCGCGGTCGATGTTGCTGCGCTCGTTCTGGTTATCTGTCGACCTCGGGATGAGTTATACGAGCGTATTGACCGCAGGGCACAGCAGATGGTTGATGCAGGTCTGCTCGCAGAGACAGCAGATCTGCTCTCACGATATGGGCGCGTAGCGCCTCTTGAAACTCTTGGATACAAACAGGCCTGTGATTGTCTGCAGGGGATATTGCCAAAGGATGATATGGCTAGCGAGATCGGATTATATACCCGACGCTTTGCTAAGCGGCAGATGACCTATTGGCGCAACGAGCCATCCAAGCGCGGCTGGAGTACAAGGCCTGGTGCGGATGAGCAGGCAGATTATGTTGCCGGATTTGATAGCTCACCGATACGGGCGCAGAGGTGGATGAAGGGATTTCGTGTGCTGCCGTGGGATAGAAAGCAGTTGATTGAACAGTTACGCAAAAGTTTATCAAAGGCACGCGAGCGCAGCGAGGTTTGGTTTATCCCAGGAGAGACAGGGCAGGGCGCTTAAGCTTCTGATGCGAGCAACCGCACCAAATCCTGGTCAGGCTCATGGATACTGCAACTACCAATTGAAAATTGAGCGAGCTGAATCGCTGCGTCTAGCTGCTGAGCGGAAATGCTCGCAGCAGCACAGGCAAGTCCCTCAGAAAACGAGAATTGGGTTACAGAGCTATTAATCAGCAGCTCGGCAAGCGCTGATTCCGAGATAGCAGGCCCTAGAGCTCGGCGCAGGTATACAGCAGATGTAAGATTCAAAAAACCCATAGGATAAGCGTGGACAGCGGGTTCTACAATCGGATGGTGAAACCCTCCGGTCACTTTAAATCCTAGCCGGGCGTCCGCAGCGGAGGCAATCGCAACCGCAAGTTTATCGGCACCGATGCCGGTGGGGCCGGTACAGCGACACTTAAGCGCTAGTTGTCGAGCAAGTGGAGAATCAGATATCGCTCGAACTGTTTCCTGCAACACCTCACGCCAATCGGTTGTGGACAGGTCTGGTTCCAGTGCGATAGTCGCTCCCGTCCTCTCTGTGTAACTGGTCAGATCCTTGACGACTTCTGTGATATTTGCTGGAGA
This sequence comes from uncultured Bdellovibrionales bacterium, assembly GCA_964655155.1. Taxonomy (GTDB): domain Bacteria; phylum Bdellovibrionota_C; class UBA2361; order UBA2361; family OMII01; genus OMII01. The sequence continues at coordinate 11,581 of CAZZLV010000004.1, read as the reverse complement.
GATCTTGGCTTCGAGGCTAGTTACGCGAAAGCGCAGGGTGCTCCGAGCTTGGTCGAGAGCTTTAGCCGCGTCGATCGCGCTCTCTACACCATCGGTGACGAGCACTGCAACGGTCAGGGGAGAAGTAAAAGGCAGCGCCAGTAAGTTGTGGTGAGCCAACCTCTTTGCATTACTGGTGTCGAGCACGAGGTTTGTGCCGATTAACCATGGATGCGAGAGCGACGTTGCATGACCTGAGGCTTCAGCCAGCATATTATCTAGTGACAGTGCTGCGGGTGGAAACATCCCAGCATAGTCAAAGCGTTTGTATATTAGTTTGTGCAGGTGATTCGAAGAGTTGTATTCAACCATGTGAGTAAGTGTATCGTAACAACTTAGCCGATGCAGCAACTGTGGCGATAGCCCCTATTTGATAGCCCCCATTAAGGTGCGGCTTTGCGGAAGCCTTGCAAGGTGGAGACATGAACCACTTGAGAAAAAAATACACCAGCCCCGATCAGGGGCAGACAAGAAAAACAAGACAACTGAATAGTCGTTTTTACCGAGTAAGGATGAATAACGACTTAAAAACCGCTGAGCAACTACAGGATAGCTACGTCTGCGGGGCGTTTCAACATAAATCGATCGCGCATAGCGCGCTCTCCCTACAGCTCTTTAGTCATTGTTTCTAGATGTTTATCAGATCTATTAGATTCTACGGGAGGTTTGACCTTTGTAAGCTACTTGTGGAATGATTAAGGGCACTAGGGGCAAAAAAGTCCTAGCGAGTCCGCTTAAGAACTATTCGAGGTTCACGTTGCATGAGTCCTATTGATCATCCGCTAGATTTTGAAAAACCTTTAGTCGAGCTTGAGTACCAGCTTGAACGGTTACGTGATGAGTTGGCGGGAGGAGATACCTCTAGACGGGATGAGTATGCGGCTCTGGAAGCGAAGGTTTCCAAGATTCGTAAAGAGATATACGGAAAGCTAACCGCATACCAGCGGGTACAGCTGTCGCGGCATTTTGATCGTCCGTTTACCCTCGATTACATTAAGTTTATTTTCAATGACTTTATTGAGCTTCACGGAGATCGCTTATTTCGGGATGATCCGGCAATAGTTGGTGGAATGGCGCGTCTCGGCGAGGTGCCGGTGATGATTGTAGGCCATCAGCGCGGTCGTACTACCGCTGAGCGTCTGAAGCGAAACTTTGGCATGCCGAATCCGGAGGGGTATAGGAAAGCCCTGCGCCTTTTCTGCATGGCAGAGAAGTTCGGACTGCCGCTGATCACATTAATCGATACGCAAGGGGCATTTCCTGGACTTGAGGCCGAGGAACGTGGGCAGGCCGAAGCGATAGCACGCAATCTGGCGGTTTTATCGGAGATTACCATCCCGGTTATCAGTGTGGTGATCGGTGAGGGTGGTAGTGGTGGAGCGTTGGCTTTGGGGGTATGCGATCGGGTCTTGATGCTTGAGAACGCTTGCTACTCGGTGATTACACCTGAAGGGTGCGCATCGATTTTATGGCACTCTGCGGACAAAGCAGAGGTTTCAACTGAACAGGCCTCTACCGCCGCTGAGGCGCTTAACCTCACAGCGCAGGATCTAAAGCGCCTTAAACTAATCGATGATATCGTTCCGGAGCCGGTAGGTGGTGCGCACAGTAATCACAAGGAAGCCGCAGAGCTTTTAAGAGCAGCGCTGGTACGCAATCTGGAGCCTCTGTCAAAGATGGACGTTAAGGATCTAGTGGCTAAGAGATACGAAAAGTTTAGAAAAATAGGGCCGTTTTCTGAGAACTAGCTAGGTGCGTTAGTGGCGCTGGTTTTTTGAGCTAAACCTAACTGGGGCGGAACACACTCGCTGGCCGCATTTACAACTGTGGGATCTTCATCTTTGAGGAGCTCCTCTAAGAAAAAAGTAACTCCTGATACGCTTAATCGCTCAAGTGCCCAAGGAATAGAAGCAATTCGATCCTCTGGCAGATCGGAGTTAAACAAATCCTCCCCTAATGGAGTAGTAATTTTTGCCCATGTAGATGAGATGATTGCCTCTGCTGATTGAACTGGGATCTCGCTATCGTTTGCCGCTACAAGCGATTTTGCTAGCTCCACCTTATCAGTCGGTACGAATAATAAGAGCCTATCGGGAGTTATCGGTGGTAGCGCTTTTTCGTAGCCATCACTAACTACCGAATATGTTTGACCGTTATATTGGATTCCTATAATTACAGGAAATGGGTGTCGAATTCTTGCTTGTTGAGATTCATTTAATCTCTTCCAAATTGATATCCGAGATTGATGAATTCCAATTAATTGTCTAGCCAGTGCGATGTCTCGTTCATATGATTTGTCTACCCAATCTAAATATTGCGTTGGATCAGTTTTTAGGCGTCTTTCTTTCTTTTCTACCAGTTTTTCTACTTCTTTTTCCAGAAAACAAATCTCTTTCTGTCCATATCGTGGATTCCAACCTAGCTCGCAAGCGTATTGACTCGTTCTATGCGCATGCTCCACTGGATAAGTTGAAATGAAGGATTTATTTACCCCCATTTCCGTAATACCTACGTCTAATGCTCCGGAAAATGGTGGGCTGGAGAGTAAACCATAAGGTATTAGCCCATTAGTTATGATTGCTTCTAAGCTTGCGGAGGTAGTTCCATGTACATAATTAATCTGAGCGTTGGGCGGCAGAAATTGACGACTTTTCAGGTTTGATTGGGAAGTTGCTGGGGGATTGAGTGTAGTTGATTGTCTTGGAGGCGTGCCTTGCAGAGCCTGTATGGCGGCCGATAAGCGGACAGTATCATCAGCCCCCCCCCCTGTTGTGTGACACTGCTGATGAGAGAAGCAGCAGCGCGAGCAACTGCATCACAAAATGGCCTACAAAGCTGACTAAGTCCGCTTGTGATTGCGGTATAAGGTCTTAAGTTCTGCCACATCAAACTACCATGCGCTGCCATCAATAATAGCTTGAGCTAGATTGATACGCTTCAGCTTCTCTTCTTCGCTCACATCATCAGCGCACAAAAGCCGAGCAACCTCGGCACAAAGTATGTCAATAAGCTCCTTTCTCTCCTCAGGATTGTCGTCTTGCACCAAATTCTCCTTTGCCGAGATACTAACTACTCGATGGGGGTTATTAATAGATTACCAAAGTGTGTGCGCTTAAAGTGTTTTCCAAAAGTCATTGGCCATATAACCCTGAATTCGGCAGTTACGGGTCTGAAAATGGTGCAGATGGCTAAAAGCACGAAGTATTTTGAACTTTTAGGAGGCGCAACCCTGGCACCGTCCGGGTGAGCACAGAAAATTCAAAAGACAAAGTGATTTTAGTCATATGCGCCATTTTCAGACCCGCAACTGCCGAATTTAGGGTTATTGGCCACAGTTGCTTTAGAACGCTGGGGGCGCTAGTCTTTAGCGAGTAAAGTGATAGTGGTTTAGGCCGGGTCTCTGATGTAATAGGGATAGCGGGGGCCAGCAAAAGTAATCTAATACAAGGAAGCATGGCAAAGGACGCAATTGAATTAAATGGTGTGGTTAAGGAGTGCTTTCCAAATGCATTCCGAGTTGAGTGTGATAACGGCCACGAGGTCTTGGCGCATTTAGCGGGCAAGATGCGCAAGTTCTATATCCGTGTGTTGCCAGGAGATAAGGTCGTAGTCGAGATCTCCCCGTACGATCTCACCAAAGGTCGCATCGTTCGCCGCATCGCAGAGGTTCGTGGCCGTGGACCAGGAGCAGGCACTCCGGGCGAGACAGCCTAGGTAAGCCAAGATGCCTAGTTAAGACAAGATAGCCTGCTACCCTGTCCTAGCTCTCGCAGATACTCAAACGTGTAGATGCCGGTGTTGTGACCATCACCCCAGCGGATCCCAATAGCGTATTGCCCAACGCCCCAAATCTCTTCAAGCGCAAGCTCTTGATCGATAGTATTCTGAACGATGGCTAGCGAACGCTTCTTTCCGGTAAGGGGCTTTGAGTGTGACTGATCGCCGCGCAGCTCTCGGCACTCTGCGCACGGACAGCCCTTACGAAGCTCCTCGCTCGTCAATTCATTCACAGAGCCATCTTGCCAGGTAACTCGAAGGCCCTTTGACTCAAGTCTACGTATCTCTAGCGGTGTCTTGTCGTCTTTCATGATTTTCGGATCTTGTTAAATTTGTCCCGATATTTTTGTCACGCGAGGTCTTGCGGCAATGGTAACAATTAAGATGGCAATTAAACATCTACCGTTTTGCGTCAGCCTAATCAGGTATCGTCTCAATACATTCTGTTATTTTAGCGCGCCTCTGCGCACAGTTTATTGTTCCGTCTAGAGCGCGTAAAGCTACGGATATTTAATCCTAAATTCGGCAGTTGCGGGCCCGAAAACGGCGCATCTGGCTAAAATTACTTCGTCTTTTGAATTTTCGGTGCTCACCCTGACGGTGCCAGGGTTAAAGCCTTAAGAAAAGTTCAAAATCCTTGGTGCTTTTAGCCACCTGCACCATTTTCGTTCTCCTTAACTGCCGAATTTAGGTTAATAAGTTACGCGCGCCCTAGCCCGTGTCTTTCACGGAATTAGCGGCGCTCACTGTGAAAAAATCAGAAATTCTGTGCTTAGCTCCGAAATTTCCAAGTGCATCGATCTACTTGATAGCCCGAATATTGCACATTCGCGCAATATTTGGGCTAGAGAATACACCGATGGCGCTAAGTTCTGCAAATGGCCGAGCTGTAGCTCCTGACCGCGGGTGTATTGATTTGCAGAGGTGCCTGCTAACTTTAAAGCGCGGAGGGTTTTCGTGTACAGCCAAGGTGAATGCGAGTATACTTGCGGGTCAAGGGTCGTGATGGAGCGCATATCACTGGGCGGTCAGATCAGTACCCTCGTATGAGAACCACGTGGGTGGTTCTTGCTAAGAGGTCGAAGGTGTACTAGTGCACAGTTTATAATAGGAGAATTTATGGGACGAGGAGATAAAAGGACGCGTCGAGGTAAGATATTTAAAGGTTCGTACGGCAATACCCGCCCACAAGGCACTGAGAGTGTTAAAACAGCCGCATCTGTGAAGTCAACTCCAGTGAAGAAGACGACTACTACAAAGACCACTACTACCAAGAAGAGCAAGTAGAGTCGTTTAGCGCATACCTTGCGAGGTCAGCTGAGATTCGCCAAGGGCCGGATGAGTTGAGTCAGGTTTGCAGAAGCGGATTGTACGGGTGAGTTTTGGTAACTGCTGAGCAGGTGCCCTCCATATTTTGAGAATCCCCCACCTGCCGTTCTCGGTTAAAAATGTAATCGCTGAGCTGGAGTATGATGGGATTAAGGGGTTGCGTAACCTTGAGCGGGATGGCGCTCGTTTATAGCGTTTTTAGGTTCGGAAGTCCTTAGCGGTATAACGGCTCTTAGAAAACGCTATCGATTCGCGGACGAGAATCAGAACAACAACCTACAGTGATTTACGAGAAAAGGCGTGCTAGTGTCACTGGTAGGGAAGTTGACAAATCACTATAACTTGTCACGCACGTACCGAAAAAGCTTGACCTCTGTATCTCGCGCAAGATAGCGATCGTACTGTTTTGCAAAACGAATTGCTTTTGGTGATGAGCTCGGTTTGAATCCAGCCCTTTCTTCGTTTACAGGCAGGGGTTGTTGGTATGCGCGTAGAGCGTCCTCGGTGCTGTGCGCTGCTTCAGTTGCGCCGATTGCAAATAAACTCTGCACCATCTCTTGGACCATCTCCGGCGGAGTTGTCTCGAGTACGCGATAGAGGCCGTTAGCTCGGGCACGACAGTTGACTTCATAGGCTGCGATGAAGGTCCTATCTGAAGGAGAATGCACCGGTGCAACCACTGTGGAGCCCAACAAATGAGCTTTCTCAAAACTACCTCCATAACCCTCATAGATCCGTAGAAGTTGAGCTTTCCGGTCGAGGTCTGCCGATTTAACGCGGTAGCCAACTACTGAGGCCGTGACTCCTGAAACAACCAGTAAAAATATCATAAATAACAAGGATGCTCCGTGATCGCGAATCGGCGAACTGCTAGTTGACGACGCGCTTTTCTGGGGAGAGTTCTCAATCTTCATGAGCTGGTTCCATTGAGTCATCGTGTTTGCAGGCTCCTTGGCTTATATCGCCCACATTACTATACAGCGACTCTTGAAAAACGCTATACTCAGCAAATGCAGTGAATGTGGCGTCAGCCCCTATTAACCTAAAAAGAGCAGTTGCGGGTCCCAAAATGGCGCATCTGACTAAAATCACTTTGTCTTTTGAATTTTCGGTGCTCACCCTGACGGTGAAAGGGTTCAAGCCTTAAGAAAAGTTCAAAATACTTCGTGCTTTCAGCCATCTGCACCATTTGCATCCTCCTTAACTGCCGAATTTAGGTTGAAAGCTGCATACGCCATAGGTTGCCCTACTTATAAAGGTTTCAATATATGTCACCAAGGCGCCAGAGTAATAGTTCCCCCACAACGCAAACAGCAGTGATTCCTGGCTCGTTTGATCCTTTGACTAAAGGTCATGTCGATATTATCGAGCGGGCACTGGGAATCTTTGATCGAGTGGTTGTTGGGGTGCTCAACAATCCTGCGAAGAAGGCGCTCTTTTCTGAGTCTGAGCGAGTGACTTTAATTGAACGCCAATTTAGCCGATATGCTGGGCGGATCTCGGTGGTGAGTTTCTCAGGTCTCTTGGTAGAGTTTGTCCGAAGTGTAAAGAGTAGGGTGGTGATTAGGGGGCTAAGGGCTATCTCGGACTTCGATTATGAAGCCCAGATGTCAATTATAAACCGCAAGTTAGACCCATCAATCGAGACCTTTTTCCTAACTGCACGCGAGGAGCACTCGTACATAAGCTCAACAATAGTCAAGCAGGTAGCGATGCTTGGAGGTGACGTATCAGATATGGTGCCGCCAGTGGTGAGTAAGGCGCTTGCCAAGAAGCGCCAGAGGCCCAGCTAATTCTGTGGTTTTGTTGAGCAAAACAGAGTGTTTGGGTCAACTGGGGCTAACTTGAGTTAGAGCCAAGTCCGGTCTATACTCGGGCAAATTTATTAAAGGAAGTGTGTATCCATGTCAAAGCAGAGAACTTTATCAATCATTAAACCCGACGCTACAGCGCGCAATCTGATCGGTAAGATCCTCAATCACTTTGAGGAGTCTGGTCTGACTATTGTGGCTGCTAGGATGGCGACCCTGACTCCGCAGGAGGCCGGGCAGTTCTACATTATTCACAAGGATCGTCCCTTCTACGGGGAGCTTATTGATTACATGTGCTCAGGCCGAGTGCTTGCGCTCGTGCTCGAGGGAGAGGACGCCGTGAACCTGAATCGCAAGCTTATGGGCGCAACCGATCCCAAGAAGGCAGACTCTGGAACGATTCGTGCGTTGTACGCTGAGAGCATCGCTGCGAATGCGGTGCACGGCTCGGATAGCGCAGAAAATGCTGCGACAGAGATTGGATTCTTCTTCCCGGAACTTAATTAGGGTTTCTAGGTATCCGGTGCCCTTGTGAGTGAAGCGAGTAGGGATTTTTACAATTACAGTTATTCTGAGCTCGTGGATCTCTTGCAGACGGAGTTCGGCGCTAATTCTTTTCGTGCCACTCAGCTGTTTGAATGGGTCTACCGCAAAAGAATTACGGATTTTGAGCAGATGACGAACATTAGTCGCGAGCTTCGTAGTAAGCTTGCGGCCACCTTCGTATTTCCTTCTGCGCGTGTCGCGGAGAGGCGGATCAGCATCGATGGAACGCGTAAGTACCTCTTCGAGGTTGATGGTGGTGATCTCGTTGAATCGGTAATGATTAAGCAGCCGAATCGCATGACTCTTTGTGTATCGTCCCAAGTTGGCTGCGCCATGGGTTGCAAGTTCTGCCGTACCGGTACTATGGGCCTTAAGCGCAGCCTCTCAACTTCAGAGATCCTCCGACAGGTAAATGGAGTAATTGAGGACGCTAAGGAATTCGGCGACGGCTTCCAGAACATCGTGTTCATGGGAATGGGTGAACCGCTACACAATTACGATGGTGTAACGCGCGCCGTGCGTAATCTGACTGATCGTCGGGGCTACGGAATGTCGCCTCGCAAAGTTACCGTGTCTACCGTAGGGCTTGTCCCGGCTATTCGTAAACTTGCCGCTAGTGATGTGGCGGTGAGTTTGGCGGTTTCACTTAACGGTACTACTGATGAGGTTAGGTCGCAGATTATGCCGATAAATCTGCGCTTTCCGATCGCCGAGCTGCTCGATGCAATTAAGGCGTTTCCGGTAGGTACAAGAAGGAAGGTTACTGTAGAGTATGTGATGCTCGGCGATGTTACTGACACGCAGGCGGATATGGAGCGGTTGGCGTTGCTGATGCGTGGTCTGCCGGTGAAGATCAATTTAATTCCATACAATGATAATGCAGGTCTGAGCTTTAAGTCGCCTTCGCGGGAGTGGGTCTTTACGTGGCAACGCTTCCTGAATTCTAAGGGGCTCCAGGCTTTCATCCGTTGGTCGAAGGGAGCGGATATTGCGGCAGCATGTGGCCAGTTGGCGACTGAGTCCAAGAAGGTTTCGCGTTTGCCAGTTGTTGAGCAGGTGGCTGCGTAGAGCTGAATATCAAAACGGGTAGTGAGATTGTTGTGGCAAATAAGATTCTTTTAATTCCTAAGGGCCATTTTGGCGATATGCTTCTAACTGCCCCGGTTTTTGAGGCTTTTAAGAGGAGTGCGCCGGATTGTCACCTAACTGTGCTGGCTCCGCCTCAATCAGAGGCTTTTGCCAGGCGCGATCCCTACGTTGATGAGGTTTTGGTATTTGATAGACGCAAAGAGTATCCTGGATGGAAGGGACTGCAGCGCTTTATTGAGGTGCTGAAATCTAAAGGTTTCGATCGGGCATACTCGTTTCATCGGTCTCCACGCACGAGCCTGATGTTGTATCTGGCGCGGATCCCGGAGCGTGTTGGGTACGCAGATGGCTTGCTTTCAATTCTGTCTACTAGAAGGGTCTGGAAAACGCCGCGATTTCATGAGGTCATTAGGAATCTTGAATTGATTCAGGCCGACTTACGGGTAGAGGTTCAAGAGGAGGTAGAGGCGCTAAAGAAAAGTGGACCAGCTCCGATCTCTGATCTATTTTCGCTACGTGTGCCGCTCGTTTCTGAGAGTGATCTCTCTGATTCTGTCCGTGACTACCTAGCTCAGGAAAAGCCATATGTAGTTCTCTCACCGGGGAGTGCCTGGGAAACAAAACGTTGGTCCCCTAAGGGATTTCGTGGGGTGGCCGATGAGCTGGTGACCAGGGGCTATCGAGTGCTGATAGTAGGCGCGCCCAGTGATGTTGCGGCTTGTGCTGAGGTGTGCCACGGGGCAGAGCTTTCAACTGCTACTATCACGAATATGTGCGCAGCTACATCGTTGCTAGAATTGATCTACCTAGTTAGCAAGGCAAAAGCAGTTGTTTGTAATGACAGCCTAGCGCTGCATCTTGCAGCAGCCACTAAGGTACCCACGGTTGCGGTGTTCTGTGCGACATCTCCGCGCTTTGGCTTTGGTCCCTGGAAGAATTGGGCCATTATAGTGGAAAAGACCGACCTCTTCTGTAAGCCGTGTCGACGACATGGATCACGTAGTTGTCCAACCGGAACCAACGCTTGCATGGAAGGTGTGTCGAGCAGCATGGTGTTAAAGGCTTTTGATGATCTGTTGCTCGGTGAGTTGCCGCGCCGCGCAGGAAGTCTGCACGTGGTGTAAATTCTTGTGCATGTGACTATGTCTCTTTCCTGTGTTCAACAATCGTTGGTGAAGCCCTTTAGTGATCTTGTGCGTGGCCCCTACATTCTTTCAAGTCGCGAGCTACTAACAGATGAGAATGCAAACATGATTGTGCGAGCGCTGGGTGTTGGCGCTCAAGAGAGCGATCGCGCAACGCTAGGAGGGCGCAGTCGCTCGACAGTTATTGATATGAGTGGCTTGGGACGTGTATTCGTTAAACACTACTCGCACGGTGGATTGCTGCGAGCTCTAACCGGAGGACGATTCATCGCTGCGGGAGCACCCCGGTCTCGGGTTGAGTTTGAGATGCTAGAGCGGGTAAGAGAGCTAGGAGTTCAGGCTCCGCAACCGTATGCTTTCGTTAAAAAGGGCTCTATGGTCTACGGCACGTGGCTGGTTATGGAGGAATTGACCGGAGCCAGAAATCTAGTTGAGCTGCAGCGAGATGACCCTGACGAGCTCCAGCGCGTGATGAAGGCGTTGGGCGAGCAGATGGTCATACTGATTAAAAATCGGATCTTTCATGTAGACCTCCATCCAGGAAACGTGCTGGTTATGAGTTCTGGGCGGGTGTATATCGTTGATTTTGATAAGGCGCAGATCTTCCAGGGATCCGCTGTGGCCCTGCGAGATCTATACCTGCGGAGGTGGCGTAGAGCAGTTATTAAGCATGAACTATCTCCGATACTTTCGGAGATGATGTCATTAATGTTAAGGAGCTACAGTGAATAAGGAGCCAAAGTGAAGAACACACCACGACGCTATCTGTTTATTCTCATGGGTGCACTTGGAGATGTTGTCCGAGGGATGTATCTAGTTAATTCGCTTAAATCAGCGGAACCTGATGCCCATATTACCTGGTTGGTAGAGCCGGCGTGCTCAGGGATACTAAAGCTACATCCAGCTATAGATGAGATTATAGTGTTTAATCGTCCAAAGGGGTTGCGGGGGGTTCTCGAGATCCGAAGAGAACTTGCAAAACGATCATTTGATGTAACCCTTGATTTGCAGAGACACGCCAAGAGTGGTCTCTTTTCCTGGTTTTCTGGCTCGCCGCGGCGCATAGGATTCCATCGCAAAGATGCCAAGGAAGGTAACTGGCTGTTTAATACAGATTACGTGCCCCCACAGGGTGAGGCGATCTCGAAGATCGATCACTACCATACTTTTCTAACGCCGTTAGGTTTGCCGCAACCGCAGCAACTGTCATCAGGACTTGAGGGTATTACTCTTGAGGGGGTCACGGCACCGTGGGCTGATGGGTTGCGAGCTGAGCCTTACGTCGGCTTTATTCTCGGATCTTCGTGGGATTCTAAGGATTGGCCGGTGGAGGGTTATGAAGAGCTGCTTTCGATTATGCCGGGTGGCACAGTTGTGTTTTTAGCTGACAAATCAAAGATAGCCATGGCTGAGCGGCTTGAGAAGGTCTCCACCAAGGCGCAGGTAGTTAATCTCGCTGGTAAGACTAACTTAACTGAGCTAGTAGCGTTAGTCCGAGGTGCGCGTGTGCTGGTTGGGCCTGATTCCGGGCCCGGGCACATTGCTGGTGCTGTCGGCACTCGCCATATAACGCTCTTTGGTCCAACGCCGTGGGTTCGCAACGCTCCACGTGGGAGTGAGTCGCTGACGCTAACAGCTAATGTGGGGTGCTCGCCTTGCAAGCGCCGGGTGTGTCCAGGATTGGGAAAGGTATGCATGAAGCTGCTAAGACCCGAGATGGTGCTTGAGAAGATGCAACAAGTTTAGAGCTTAACGTTAGTAACCCCCAAGGTATGGTGCTGCAGATTTATGGCTATCTGTTGCAAGGAACTTGCCCTATAGTGATCTGCAAAAGTCCGTGCCAGT
>CAZZLV010000003.1:0-30086 GCA_964655155.1 uncultured Bdellovibrionales bacterium | reverse complement strand
TTACGGCAAAAGCCTTGCCAGTTTTACTGGCACGGACTTTTGCAGATCACTAGAGACACTTTTAAAGTGGCTTCTCAGGGGTCTCTATAGGTTGTTGATTTCTCACCACCACAGAATTTCATAACCTAAGCCAATATAGCGATTCGCCGAAAGAACCCCCATATTCAGTTATGCTGTACGAGTCCGCCGGTGTTGCATACTTTTCCGGCATATTTTTAAGGCGTACGCAGCTCTGTTGCGCTATGGCTCAAGCACCCTAATTGGCAGAAATACTCCATCAGGTCGAACTATTCTGAATGGTGGTACGATTTGGTAGCGATACCCAGTCGACAACCCTTGCACCATGCGCTCTTTAGCGGCACGATCATCTGCCTTCAAAAGGAAAGTATATTCACCATCCTCGCTACTATGCAAGCCAACATGCGAGAGATCTATCTGCTGCTCATAGATAAAGGTCATGTGCTTCCGCGGGTGAATCCACACCACCGGCTCCTTAATAAATAGCGCGCGAGTGGTCTTTCCATGTATCGCAACCGCCGGGTTATCGTACTGAGTAATTCCAACAAATGTCTTGGCTTGATAAACCTTAAGAGCGATTGTGCGCGTATGTGTAGCCAGTCTTAGACTCTTAAGCTTAGGTATGTACTTGGACAAACTAAATAGCGATACCCCGGTCCACGTTTTTCCATCAGCGGCCAACCCGGCCGTTTGACCGGATATTGGGATATATTCTAACTTGGAGAGGTCTAGCAGCGAGTCAACCTGAAACTTCTCAATCAGGGACTTAGGCACAAGCCTTTGTGGCAGCATAAAACCTATCGCCGCCGTTTGCAGAAGCACGTAATCGATGTATACCCAGTGCGGCATACCGAGATCCGAATCAAAGGCGATCGAGTTTGATCGGATATACGCTAGATGAAACTGCGTCTGCTTCGCGCCATCAAAAAATGGAGTTAGAGTTAAATCGAAGGGGTGCATATCAAAAGCACTCGTAATGTGCTGTGACGTGCAGATATATGGCCTACATCCAAATTCTAGAAGCGCCTCAAGACTCATAATATCCCATCATTTACGGTAAAAATACTCAATCAAGCGCTCTCTATAGTACCAACGAGAGCTCCGACGTGCTCCGCTATCTCGCTGGCCAATATTGGCCCCCCACGCCTCTGCGCGGCTATCATTCCAGCTCGCGCGTGTAGCCAAACTCCGATAATTGCGGCCTCCCACAGAGACCGAGTTCGAACTGCGCAGGCAGCGAGTATTCCTGCAAGAACATCCCCACTTCCGGGGGCTGCTAGGTATGGGGTTCCTTCCGCGACTACTTTGCCCACTTCGCCATCGTGAATAAGCGTACCAGCACCCTTTAGCACAGCAATCGCCTCTAACCTTTGTGCGAGCTGACGACATGCTGTGAAACGATCTCGCTGCACATCTGCACTCGAAATACCAAGTAAACGCGCGGCTTCACCCGGATGCGGTGTTACTATCGCTGAAAGACCTTTCAGCGTCGCCGATGATATCGCCAAGAGGTTAAGCGCATCAGCATCAATAATCACCCTAGCCGCTCCTTCTCTCATGGCATTCAGAAGGTGTACTATGAAAGCAGCTGTTGCTGGGTCTGTTCCCATACCGGGGCCAATTACACAAACATCGTACCTGGTAGCCATCTCGGCCACAGCCACGGCATCGCCAGATTGATACACCGGAGAGTCGCCTGCTAGCACTTCAAACATCGCCTCCGGAAGCGGCGGTATCGTTGTCCATCCTCTACGAACAGACCGCGATACTATACCAGCTCCACTCCGTAAAGCTCCTAGCGCCGATAGCATTGGAGCACCTGGCATCGCCATAGAACCACCAATTATCAAGACCCTACCGAACATCCCTTTATGAGCATCGGCCGGCCGTGGCAACATCTGCGGAAGATTATCAGCCGTTGCGAGTGAATACTCTATCGACGTTCTACCATTTATTCCGATATCAACTGAGGTAATCCTCCCACATGCAGCTCGGGCTGGAAACTGAAGCAGCCCTCGCTTGATGAATTGCACAGTGACAGTAAGATCCGCCACGATATGGCATCCGTGGATTGTCCCCGTATCGCCATCGACTCCAGTGGGAATATCCACTGCGACTACCAGACACGACGCACCACTACCCTGCTCACAGCTAATCTGCACCGCTCGAACGATCTGAACCATCTCATGGATAGCTCCTCGTGGAGCCTCACGTTGTCCCGTACCGAGCAGGGCGTCGCACACAATATCGCTGCCTGCAACGAGCTCGCGCAGCTCAGAGCTAGTAATCGGCAACAAAACTGCTCTATTTGGGCCTATTAGCGGCGAGTTCATACCGAAAACTAGCACATCATTCAATCTAGAAAGCTGCTCGGTACACTCTAAAGAATAGCGACCCGCTGAGGCGATGACGGCGGAAACCTGCAACCCCTTTCCTCTTAAATGGCGCGCTATTACTAAACCATCGCCTCCATTGTTACCCGGGCCACACAGAACAACAACCTTGCGCGCTCTCGGATATATATCACGCACTCGATCAGCAATTGCTACGCCAGCGCGCTCCATCAACTCTAGACTCGAAACGCCTTGCTCAATCGTCTCTCGATCCAGAGATTGCATCTCTGATGCGGACGGCAGCACGAACCCATTATTCTGCCCATCAGCTAAAGAATATTGCCCAAAGGATCCGTGCTCCTGAGATACTAGCGACACTTATCTCCTCACCTAAGCAGCACCGATCTCTCGCTCAAGTATCTGCGCAAGATCATTGGCGTGGCGCTTACAAGCCTCTTCATCCTGACACTCAACCATTACGCGAGCTTTATTCTCAGTGCCTGAGTATCGCACAAGCACTCTTCCACTTGACCCAAGCTCCTGCTCCTTCTGTTGAATCGCCTTGCTCAGAGATTTAATCGATTCAAGTGGGGGCTTATGAGAAACCTTTATATTAACTAATTTCTGGGGAAATGTCACAAAATCGGCAGCTAATTGAGAGAGAGTTTTTTTCTGTCGACCCATAGCAGACAGAACCATTAAAGCAGTTAGCAACCCATCTCCAGTTGTTGACATATCTGAAAATATCGTGTGCCCAGATTGCTCTCCGCCAAGCTGAACTTTCTGCCTAATCATCTCTTCAAGAACGGCTCTATCACCTACGCCTGTTCTGACGACTCGTATCCCATGCTCACGCAATAAAGTATCAAGGCCTAAATTTGACATCACTGTCGCTACTACCGTGTCATTGCGCAGCATACCGCGAGCTTTTAGATCTAGGGCGCATATAGCCAGGACAGTGTCACCATCATGCACCTTACCCTTCTCATCGACCAGTATACACCTGTCAGCATCACCATCAAGGGCGATCCCCAAGGAGAGATTTTGCTCAACTACGAGTTTAGCTACTACCTCAGGGTATAAGCTGCCGAAGCCATCATTTATGTTCCTACCTGTAGGGCTTACACCGCGAGAGACAACCTCTGCACCAAGCTCAGTCAATGTTTGCGGTGCCACAACGTATGCGGCGCCATGAGCGCAATCGAGCCCTATCTTAATACCATCCAGTGAAAGCTCTCGCGGAAAGTTCTCTTTTAGGAACACAGTATACCGCCCAACTGCATCATCAATACGAGTCGCTTTGCCGATGTGGCATGAGTCGGCACCACTTCCATCAAGCACCCCCGGCTCTAGGAGCTCCTCAACGCGCGCTTCTAATTCGTCAGCTAGTTTGTAGCCATCGGAGCCAAATATCTTTATTCCGTTATCTTCGTACGGATTATGCGAAGCTGAGATAACGATACCAGCATCGGCTCTCATGCTCTTGGTCAAATACGCAACACCTGGTGTCGGTACCGGCCCACAAAGCAGCAGGTCCGCGCCCATGGCCGTAATCCCGGCAGCAAGAGAACTCTCGATCATATAACCCGAGAGGCGAGTATCCTTTCCAACAAGAACTCGAACGCGCTTATGGCCGTTTTTCTCCATAAATATGCTGGCCACGGCTTTGCCCAAGCGCACCAGGGTCTCAGGATCTAAAGGTGTGGTACCAGCCACACCTCGAATGCCATCAGTCCCGAAGTACTTGCGGTTATGAGTCATACGTCCTCCCTATCTGCCCCTACCTAAAACCTTGATTCCTCGCATTTTGCGGACGAGCGGGCTCATTTCTTCTTTGCACAGCAACTGCCGCAGGATCAATACTCACCACTCGCAATCCGATCGGTAGCTGTATTTGCACCTGCTCTCTTAAGCTCTCTAGGCCTACTAAGGTATCAGATTTTAGCCGCACATACGGCGCGAGATCTTGCTCCTGTATTCCAGACAAGTACCTTGATGAACCAGATATAGTGAGAGCCACAACTCGTGGTGTAACAGTAAGTCCTCCAACAGCTCCTCCTAGAACGCGAATCTCCAGGGGTATCTGCGAAAAGCTGCGAACCGTTGGTTGCTCTCCGATAGTGACCCTTGCTATGACCGACTTTAATTCAGGTGTTACAGCTCCGCCAATCGAACGGAGAGATAACGATATCTCCTTTGAACTACTCATACTTCCAAGGTCAATAGGCTCGGTCTCTATCGTCTTGAGCCCTTTAAGCTCCGATCTAGCTCCTCGCACTATAATCGAAGGCGGCGAAACTTCGATTGCTTCAAGCACTAACTCCTGGCTTAATTGGCCTATTCTAGGCACCGCAACTCGTAACTCCTGACGCTCAAGCGGTTCGAGTACGAACTCAATCTGGGATGGTTCGATACTGAGAACTTCAAGAGTTGGTGGCAGAGACAAATCAGCAGCTCGCAAGGTAATAGAGGCCCTATCCCCAACTCCATCAGGGAGCTTAACTCTTATAGGTGGCGGCGCCGCAGCCAATGGGCCAACTATGAATGAAGGCCCCTTGATCGTAACTTGAGCGCCACGCTTGGTTGGCTTAACAACGACGCGATCATCCGGTGTATTCTTTACCTCAAGAGGAACAAAGAGACTCACAACACTGAGATTAGATGCGCGCTGAACAGCATATGCCAATACCAGAGCTATAAAGAGCGATGCGATCTTTAATGGAATATTACGAATCAAGATCATGTCGGCACCCCACGAGCAGCGCCACGCCAAATTCGCGAATCAGCACGTGCATGTTGCTTCAAATACTCCGGCAAAACGGCCGCATCTAAATTGCGGTACTGCTTTCCATCAACAAAGAGCGTTATTGCGCCGCTCTCTTCAGACACGACGATGACAAGCGCATCAGAACGCTCAGTAATTCCTAATGCTGCCCTATGTCGAGTGCCAAAACTCGGATCGATATCCGGATTAGAACTCAGCGGCAAAACGACTCCTGCCGCTCTGACTATTCCAGCTTTAATAACTACGGCACCGTCGTGCATTGGTGACTCCTTGACGAATATGCCGTAAAGCAACTTACGACTAAGCTTGGCATCGAGCTGAACGCCCTCCTCTAAAAACTCATCTAGACCCACGTCACCCTCTATTACGACAATACTACCGAGACGGGCTTTAGCTAACTTTCCCACCGCAATTGAGATCTCATCATATTCTGTTGGTGCGTCATTGCGCCCAGCACTAAATAGCAGCGGATGCGCTCCTACTTTTGTCAGAGTTCTCCGGATCTCATCCTGAAAGATCACCACGATTACTAGGATGATTGAACTCAAGAAGTTGTCCAGGATCCATGCTACCGTCACCAGGCCCAGAGGCTGCGCCACAAAATATACTACTCCTGTACAGGTCAACCCTATGAGCATCGGCATCGCTCGGGTTCCCTTGAAGAACAAAAGACCTCGATAAACCAGGTACCAAACTATAGCGATATCAAAAACCATCGACAGCAAAGCAGCGGTGTTCTGAAAATTCAGGTAGCTCATACTGCGAACCTCACTCCAGATGATTTGCAGAGTGCTCCCGGGTACGACCTACGCGGCTACGGATACATTACCGCCGGAGCGTTCTCCCCCACCGGGACCACCTTGAGGGCCAGGGGTCAATCCTTCGCCACGCAAAATACGATCAATGTCATCAGCATCGAGAGTTTCCCTCTCCATTACCGCCTTGGCCAATCTGTGCAGCGCATCTATGTGCTCAGTCACTATCTGTCTAGCGATGTCGTACTGTCTGCTCAAGATCTTCTTAACTTCCTGGTCAATCTCTAACTGGATCGCCTCCGAGTGTTCCCGCGCTTTACCGATCTCACGACCCAAGAACACATGCTCGTCCTTGGTGTCGTAATGAATAGGCCCAAGGGTCTCGCTCATTCCCCACTCGCACACCATGCGGCGAGCGATCTCTGTGGCACGTTGAATATCGGAGCTGGCTCCCGTATTCATCTCGTTAAACACGAGCTCCTCAGCCACACGACCACCGAAGAATACAGCAAGCTGATCCATCCAGTACGACCGCGAATAGGTGTGTTTATCAGCCTCAGGAAGCTGCTGCATTAACCCGAGTGCCATTCCACGCGGGACGATCGTTAGCTTATGAACCGGGTCAGCGTTTGAGAGCTTCTTGGCGACCAGCGCATGCCCGGACTCATGATATGCCGTGGTAAGCTTCTCCTTTTCAGATAAGAGCATCGAGCGCCGCTCAGCCCCCATCATGACCTTGTCTTTAGCGTACTCAAAATCAGAGCGCTCAACCGTCGACTTATTCTTGCGAGCAGCGTACAGGGCTGCTTCGTTAACTAAGATTTCAAGATCAGCTCCCGAGAATCCCGGAGTTCCACGCGCGACTATGTTTAGATCAACGTCACTCGACAACGGAACCTTCTTGGTATGAACTTTTAGAATCCCCAAGCGCCCGTTCAGATCGGGACGAGGCACTACAACGCGTCTATCGAATCGACCAGGTCTAAGCAACGCCGGGTCTAATACATCTGGACGATTCGTGGCCGCAATTAGTATCACGCCCTCATTGCTCTCAAACCCATCCATCTCCACCAGTAGCTGGTTTAAGGTCTGCTCACGTTCATCGTGACCACCTCCCATCCCAGCCCCACGGTGTCGGCCTACTGCATCGATCTCATCAATAAAGATAATACACGGCGCATTTTTTTTGCCTTGAATAAATAGATCACGAACTCGTGATGCGCCAACCCCGACAAACATCTCAACGAAATCAGAACCGGAGATACTAAAGAACGGAACACCGGCCTCACCAGCGATCGCTTTCGCTAAAAGTGTTTTGCCGGTTCCAGGGGAGCCGATCAGCAAAACTCCCTTTGGTATACGGCCACCAAGCCGCGTAAATTTCTTTGGGTCTTTCAGAAACTCAATGATCTCCTCTAACTCAGATCGCGCCTCATCAATACCAGCCACATCAGCAAAAGTAACCTTCTGTTGGCTCTCTGTGAGCAATTTGGCACGAGACTTTCCAAAGCTCATGCCCTTGCCAGCTCCCATCTGTACCTGACGCCAGAACAGGAACCAAATTCCCAGGAACAGGATGATTGGAAGAGCATTCAAGAGGAACAACATGTACGAAGACTCATTCCCTGGATCAGAGACCTCAATATCTACCGAGTGTTTACGCAGCAGCGGAATCATCGACTCGTCTGCCGGGGCGGTAGTTTTAAATTTGCCTAACTCTCCGGTCTTGGCGCGATACTCGCCCACTACCGCAGAACCTTCGATCTTAACCGTTCGAACATCACCGTTCTCAACCGACTGCAAGAATTCCGTGTATGACACCTGAGTAGCCGCTTCACGACCTTTGTTGGCAAAGCTGTAAGCCATCAGCGCCAACAAGATCAACCCAACCCAAAACAATCCATTCTTTCCCAACTGCATCACCTTTAATAAGAAGGAGCCTAGCTTTGCATTCTCGTCGGCTCTTTACCTCTTGTGCAAATTTAGCTATTTACAACAATCACAAAATAAATCACACCTTTTGCAAATTGCCACGGCACAAGCCCCCATAGCATACAGGATCTTCTCGAAAAGGACACTGATAATCTGATATAAAAAAGCTCTAAGTATCGAAGATTACAGACTATCGCGATACAAATCGCAGGCCGGAGTTTGAACATTCCAAGCTAACACCATTACCCAGGTCTATAGAAAGCTGTTCCCCACTGATAACATTTAACAGCGCTATAGCCTTAGTCTCACCGACAACAAAACCCAGCCGTGTCGTGCAAAGAACCTGCACCACACGCCAACGAATCGCTGGGGCAAGCCCATCCAGAGCACAACGAAAGCGGCCGAGCCACTTCCGGTCATTCTCTTGTAGTCCTCCTAAATCATCGGCTACTGCATGTGCCAGTGCCCGCAGTGCATCACTATCCTGGGCTAGCGAGCGCGCCTGCTCAGCAAGAATCCAGACAATTGATCGATCAAAACGCTCCTTGAGAAGAGGCAATACCTCATGGCGAACTCGGTTCCGCACAAATGAGGTGTCAGTATTAGTCGGGTCTTCGACATACAAGACCTCATGAGATAAGGCGTAGGCATCAATCTGCTCGCGATCGATATCAAGAAAGGGCCTAAGCACCATCCTGCGCGCACCCAACTCTTCTATCGAAGTAAGCTCCTTTTTTGCTATTAGGCGTATTAGCAAAGTCTCAGCGACGTCGTTTGCCGTGTGTGCTGTTACGATCCAATCTAGCTTCCTACTCTCTCTGATACGCGCAAGTGCAGCATACCGCTCGCGTCGTGCCCAGGCCTCAATATTATCTCGCGACGACCGGGTCCCTAATGATTGGACATGACAAGTCACGCCAAGATCAGAGCACCACTGACTGACAAAACGAGCATCATCACCACTTGAACTACGTAACCCGTGGTCTACATGACAGACCTCGATGCGAATCTTCAGCAACCGTTGCACCTTAAGCAATGCATGCAACAAAACCGCCGAATCCCTGCCCCCCGAGAGCGCAACCAAGATGCCCGAAGACTTGGGTATCCGTTGGCTCAATGCCGTAATAATTGTTACTCTGCGCTTCGACACCGAAAAGCCCTGTGCCCAAATCTACTGGCCAAAATCTACTAGCTCAACTCGACCTGCTCTAATGGGCAGCTGGGGGTGGCGGCTTGCGCACGTTATCGAGACTGTATGCCCCGGGGCCCGTATAGAGCAGACCCACTACCGAACCAAGCAACACCACATCCTTATTGAACACATCAGAGGCTCCAGGAAAGAATCCGAAGGCGAAAACAAACGAGATGAGCAATCCACTCGCCAAAAGCCCAACCATGGTGGTCCACAAACCCAGGATCAAACACCCGCCGATAAAGACCTCCATATAGGGCAGTAATACTGCGTACAACGAAGAGACATTATCTGGAAGCACTCCAAAGGTTTTAACCTGAGATACAAAGGCTGAAAGCATCTGTAATTTGCTGAGGCCAGCCATAGTAAAATACGACCCCAGAGCCACACGCGCAAAAAAGGGCCCAAATGTGGCCGGGCCGATCGGTTCCCCCATTTTAATAGCCATAGTGCACCTCTACAATCCTTTATGCCGCCAATTGTCCGGTCAAGCATCGAGTCTATACCAGATAAACTGCCAGCGCTCTCGAAAACGATTACTACCTCTGTTTTCACCTATTCTGTGCAACCGCACAATATCTTTTGCAATCCTTATCTTTTGCAATGCCTTACAGGTTCAGCAAGAACGGCACACATGGCGACAACATTCTCGCTGATAAGCAGGTGTTTACAGCAACGACTCCAACTCCTGCCACCGCGCATACAACCGCTCTACCTCGTGCTGCTGCGCAGTCAGCTCCTGGCACAACTGAGTCAACTTAAGGGCGTCTGTAGAGTACTGCCCAGAATCAATTAGCCGTTGAGTCTCAGAGACCCGCGCCTCCGCTCGGGATATTAGATCCTCAATCATCGACAGATCGCGAGCATCCTTGTACGAGAGGCGTTTAGCCGCTTTACCAACTACAGTGTTAGCTCGCTCATCTGCACCCTTCGCGCTAGCTGTATGGCTTTGCAACCGTTCATCAGCAGCTCGAGTGATCGAGCGCGCAAGAGTTCTACGCTGCGACTCCCACTGAGCATAACTACCGAACATCCCGGCTTGGCCATTAGCAAGACCAAGCACCATACTCGCACTTCGATCGAGCAGGTATCGATCGTGGGTAATCAGCACTATAGCTCCCGAAAAACTTGCAAAACCCTCCTCTAAGTTCTCTAGTGTACTTATGTCCAGATCATTTGTTGGCTCATCAAACACGAGCACATCCGCCCTCTGTGACATGCTTTTAGCAAGAATAGCTCGAGCCTTTTCACCCCCGGAAAGTGCGGCTAGGTCGCGCGCTAGGTGGCTATGAGAGAAAAGGAAGCGGGCTGCCCATGCTGCAACGTGGATTGATTCGCCTTGAAATACTACAGAATCACCATCGGGACAGAGAAATTCCCTCAATTTTATACCGCTTCTAATTTGACTGCGCGCCTGATCCATAAAGGCAACTTGCAGATTCGGAGCCCGCATGATCCGCCCAGCAGCGGGTGTCAGCTCGCCTAACAGCGTCCGCACCAGGGTAGTTTTACCACTGCCATTTGGCCCGACGATCGCCAATCTCGAGCCAGGTGAGAGCACTAATGATACATCCTCGAATAAGATCCGGCCATCAATCAATTGAGCCACCCGTTCCGCCTTTAACAACTCTTTAGTCTTGCGCTGCGTTGTTGCAAACTCCAGATTAATTGAAGGTCGCCCTGTCGCCGCGGTCCCCTTGAGTTCCCCGATCAAGCGCTGCGCCTCATTAATACGGGCTCGCGATTTGGTTGTGCGTGCCTTTACCCCTTGACGCAACCACTCTACTTCTCGGCGAACTTTGTTTGCTAACGAGTCGCGCTGCTGCTTTAGCTGTAAATGTATAGCCTCACGGCATTCGATAAAATCAGCGTAACCTCCGGTAGCTGCGATATGATGTCGCGGATAGTTCGTGTTGATCTCAATAACGCGCGATGCCATTCTTTCGATAAAGTAGCGATCATGGCTTACAAAGACGATTGCACACGGCAACCCCTCCAGTAGCTCCTCCAACCACTCAATCGACTCTATATCAAGGTGATTGGTGGGCTCATCCAAAAGAAGACAATCAGGTTCCTCAGCCAGCGCGCAGGAGAGCGAGAGTCGCTTGCGCCACCCTCCCGAGAGTGATGACACAGCCAAATGGTACTCATCAAACCCTGCCAACCCCAGGTACATGCTAGAACGTCGTGCCACTTCGTGGTGCTCAAATCCTTTGGCCAGTAGATAGGCATCGATCACTTCCATCACTGAAAGGTCATCAGCGAGTCGATCTTCTTGCGAAACGTAGGCTATCCGCGCACCATTTCGGAGATTAACCCTTCCGGAATCAAGCTCCACTTCACCCGCTAAGGCCTTGAGCAAGGTCGATTTGCCACAGCCATTCTGTCCGATAAGCGCTACCCGCTCACCCTCTGTTAGGACAAAGTTAAAGTCTGCAAACAGCGGCTTTTCACCGTAAGCCTTGGTAATATCTTGTAAACTGACTATTGGAGAATCGCGCATGCGCCAACCGCTATTTAACCTAAATTCGGCTGTTACGGAGAACGAAAATGGTGCAGGTGGCGAGCAAGTGCAAGGAAGCACTTGCAAATTCCGCAGCGCAGCGGAGAAATTTGGAGCATTTTTCACGGCGAGCGCAGCGAGCTTCGTGAAAAATACGGGTTAGCCACCTGCACAATTTTCGTTCTACTTAACCGCCGCCTTTAGGATAATATAGATTTAGCTCCAGAAAGAGAATATGGCGTTTTCCAAAAGTTCGTAGCGATATAACGGCTCTTGGAAAACGCGATCGATTCGCGGACACGAATCAAAACAACAACCTATAGTAATTTACGGCAAAAGCCTTGCCAGTTTTACTGGCACGGACTTTTGCAAATCACTATAGCGATGACGACCTTGAACGACTAGCGATGAAAACTCCTCCTCCACTTAACTACCGAAAGCAAAATAGAGCAGAAAACCCAACTCGCAAGAGGCATCGCGAGATCGCGGCTGGACTTCGTCCGCTGCCAAACTTGTTTGTGCGTTCGGCCGGTCTCCTCGTAGTGCTTTATGGGCTTCTTTCTATACTTCTAATTGCTGCTGTTGAGTGCGGTTTTCTATCAGCTCTTGCAGCTCTTGTTGGCGGGATCTTTACCGTTATCGTGCAGTTTGTTATCGGCCCCTGGATTTTGGATCTGACGCTGCGGTTTTTGTATCGGATTGAGTGGATAGATCCAGCAACTCTACCTGAGCACGTTAGGACGATCACTCAAAGTATCTGCGACGAGTTCGAGATCCGTTTTCCGAGCTTCGGAATTATAGATGATGGAGCACCGCAAGCATTTACCTACGGTCACTATCCCAGCAATGCGCGAGTCGTCTTAAGTCGCGGCATATTTGAACTCCTGAATAAAGATGAGGTCGATGCAGTGGTAGCGCATGAAATGGGCCATGTATGCCGCTGGGACATGGTGATTATGACAATAGCGCAACTGGTGCCCCTTCTGGCTTACTACATATACCGCTCCGCTGTTGAAGGTGCTGAAAGACGTAGCAAGGAACGCTCCGTATCAGTAGTAATCGCTGCAGGTGCGTACTTCGTCTACATCACTAGTCAGTTAATAGTTCTCTGGTTTAGCCGCACTCGTGAGTTCCATGCCGACCAATTTGCCGGTGAGCGCGCCTCCTCGCCAAATGCGCTGGCTAGTGCTCTAGTAAAGATCGGATATGGCTTAGCAAGTAGCGGCAGCAACCGTCAGCTCACTGCTCCACCAGATGCACCTCGAGCCTCTCATCTCGGAGGCTCAGCTGGATTTGCTGCTCTGAATATCTTTGATAAACGTTCCGCACTCAACCTGGTCGTAGCAGCTCAAGCCGGAGCTAGCGACGAACACTTTGATCCTGAAGTGCTAAAAGGCGCACTTCAGTGGGATCTGTGGAACCCGTGGGCCGCATTGTTTGAGCTTCAATCGACTCATCCACTGATTGCAAAAAGAATGGAGCGACTAGGCGATCAAGCAGTTAAGCTTGGACAGGAGCCCCTAATCGTCTTTGATCGTTGCAAACCGGAGTCGTACTGGGATGATTTTTGTATCGATGTGCTGGTCACGCTCTTACCTATGCTCACATTTATAGTAGGATTAGGCTCGCTCACCGTTGGCGCGCTGACCGGAGGCGTGCAAGCTTTGTGGTATGCTGCTCTTGTCATGATTTTAGGTGCTAGCTCGGTTTTAAAAACGCTCTTAGCGTACCGAGGGACAACATTTCCAAACAAGACCGTTGCCGACCTACTCCAGGAAGTGAAGGTATCTCCTATTCGACCTGTGCCGGCGTCTCTGCATGGAACAATAGTCGGAAAGGGAGTGCCAGGTCTTATCTGGAGCGAGGACTTTGTCCTGCACGATTCATCTGGTATTATCTTCCTGGACTATCGCCAGCCATTTAGATTCTGGGATTTTCTCTTTGGTCTCCTCAGAGCCAAAAGTCTGCAAGGTAATGACGTTGAGGTACGTGGCTGGTTTCGCAGAGCCCCTGTTCCATACCTCGAGATATCAACCATCACCGTAGTCAGCGAACAACGTCAACGACGCTGTTATGCTCGCATCGCAAAGCTATGCGCCGGCCTGGCGCTCACCGCTATAGGATTGCTACTACTATTTATGGTGTGCCGCTCCTAATCCCATGCGGTATGGAAAGTACCCGGCATATCCTTGCGCTCATAGGTATGAGCACCGAAAAAGTCGCGTTGTGCTTGGGTTAAGTTCTGCGGCAAATCAACCGTCCTATAACTATCAAAATAAGCCAAAGATGCTGCAAATCCAAGTACGGGCACTCCTCTCTCAACAGCCAATCCGACAACTTTACGAAGGCTCGGTATACAACGCGCAACCTCTTGTTTCATAAACGAGTCGAGCACCAAATTCCTCGGAACGGGTTGAGAATTAAACGCCCTGCGAATTTCATCCAGAAACTTGGCACGGATAATACAACCACCCTTCCAGAGCGCCGCGATCTCGTGCAGCTTTAAGCCCCAATTCCATTGCTGAGACGCTGCACTTATCAGCGCCATTCCTTGCGCGTAAGACATGATCTTTGATGCGTACAAGGCATCATGCACTGCAGCGATATAGGTATCACGATCGCCCACGAAATCCTCAACCGGCGGCCCTGCAAACTCTTTCGCCGCAGCTACACGCTCATCCTTCAAACTACTTAAGGTTCTCGCATCAACAGCTGCAGCGATCGTTGGGATGCAAACACCCAAATCTAGCGCGACCTGCGCTGTCCACATACCAGTACCTTTTTGCCCCGCCTTATCGAGGATCATATCCACGAGATATCCGCTTGTGTCTGTGTCCCTTTTGCCAAATATCTTGGCGGTTATCTCGATCAGGTACGAGGAGAGCGGCCCTTTGTTCCAGCGAGAAAAGATCGCATGCAACTCCTCAGGCTTGCATCCAACTACTGTTCGCAACATATCGTATGCCTCGGCGATAAGCTGCATATCACCGTACTCGATGCCGTTATGAACCATCTTGACGAAGTGTCCGGCACCATCCGGCCCAACGTAGTTAGTGCACGGGCCATCTGCCTGCGCCGCTATGCGTTCAAGCAGCGGCGCTACTATCTTCCAAGCATCCCTTGGGCCACCTGGCATAAGGCTTGGCCCCTTGAGAGCCCCCTCCTCACCACCACTGATTCCGATCCCTAGGAAGTTTAGGCCCATAGCTTTTAGCTTATCTTCGCGGCGAATAGTGTCCTTGAAAAACGCATTTCCACCGTCAATTATAATATCTCCTTGCTCCAGCAACGGAGCCAACTGGTCGATAACCGCATCGGTTGGAGCTCCGGCCTTGATCATAATAAAAATCTGTCGGGGAGCAGCCATGCTAGAGACAAACTCCTCAAGAGAATAAGAGGCTACAAATCCGGCCGAAGTTGTACTAGCGCTACCATAACGCTTCATGAATTCTCTGGTAACATCACCACTTCGGTTGTACACAGCGACCGGGAACCCGCGACTCTCGATATTACGAGCCAGGTTTGAACCCATAACTGCAAGTCCAATCATCCCTACACTTGGCTTTGACATAAAGACTCCTTAACTGCATCCGGTGACAACCCTGGGCATAGCCTAGACTGTAGCGCCCCTTAGATTCAAGCTCTAGTCGGTAAAAGTTGCTCAAAGGGAGTCTCGCAAACCACATGTGACCCCACCTCAACCTGATACACCTCTCCATGAACAAGCTCCACAGCTGACAGCCTGTTACCGTAGGCCACCCCGGTATCAATTCCGATGCGATAGGGCAGGTCGAGAAATATATTATTAAAAGACGTGTGTCCAAACACTACCGTCTTGGCAAATCGATGGGGGTGTTGCACAAAATCATCACGAATCCAAAGCAGATCCTCCTCGCGCTGTTGGGCAAGAGACAGCGCCGGTGATAACCCGGCATGAACAAAAATAAAGTCACCTAGCGACACCCCTAGCTCAAGCTGTTGTATGAATGTCATATGCTGCTTCGGAATACTCTCACGGAGAGCCGTTAAAGAGTCCCAGGTATCGATTCCGTAGCTCTTGAGGAACGTAGCACCGCCATTGCGCAAATAGAACTCACCGTTAGCCCCACCGTAGCCCAAAAAACTGAGCAGCATCTGCTCATGGTTGCCTTTAAGGAATACGGTATTAGGCCATTGTCGCTGCACTTCAAGTAGTCGCTCAATAACCCGCTTGGAGCTATCGCCTCTATCGATGTAATCTCCGATGAAGATAACTTGATCTTGGTCGCTACATCCCTTGGTATCGACCAAGTAGTCGAGCACCACACCCAACTCATCAGCATGCCCGTGAATATCACCCACGGCGAATATCCGCGCTGGCAGCTGCTCAATCGCTCTGATTGGCGCTGTGGAATCCTTGTGGTCGGCACTCTCTCTATTTCTCATCGCCCAATTTAAGCACCGCTAGAAAAGCCTCCTGCGGTATCGATACCTTACCGACCTGCTTCATGCGTTTCTTACCTTCCTTTTGCTTCTCAAGCAGTTTGCGCTTACGAGTGATATCTCCTCCGTAGCATTTGGCGGTTACGTTTTTACGCAACGCCTTAACAGTGCTACGGGCGATCACTTTAGCACCTATCGCTGCCTGAATGGCTATTTCAAACATCTGACGGTCTATAATGTCTTTAAGCTTATCAGTAAGATCTTTTCCGCGTTGATAGGCCTTTTCCCGATGCACTATAATACTGAGGGCATCGACCGTATCTCCGTTAAGCTTAATATCGAGCTTTACTAAGTCTGATTCCTGATAGCCAACTATCTCATAATCAAAAGAAGCATATCCTTTTGTCAGGGACTTAAGTCGGTCATGAAAATCAAGAACAATCTCGTTAAGCGGTAATTCATAAGAGATTACGGCACGCTCAAGTCCGTGAAACGCTAAGTTTTTTTGAACCCCTCTGCGCTCCTCGCAAAGCTTTAAGACGTTTCCTACAAACTCCTTCGGACAGTGGACCGTAGCCTCTACTATGGGCTCTTCTATTCGCAGAAGATCCTGCACTTGTGGCATCTTTGATGGATTATCCACATGCAAAACAGTGCCGTCGTTGAGCACCATCTTGTACACCACGGACGGCGCTGTTGTAATCAGATTTAACTGGAACTCACGCTCTAAGCGCTCCTGCACGATCTCCATGTGCAAGAGCCCTAGATAACCACACCGATATCCAAACCCGAGAGCCGCTGAGGTCTCGGCCTCGAAGGTAAACGCACTATCGTTAAGGCTCAGCTTTTCCAGCGCAGTCTTCAAACTAACGTAATCATCAGCATCGACCGGAAAGAGACCACCGAACACCATCGGCCGCACCTCTTTAAAACCCGGTAGCGCTTCTGAAGCTGGGCGACGCACATGTGTTACCGTATCACCGATGCGCACATCTCGTAGATTCTTGATTGCTGCCGAAAAATATCCAACCTGACCACTTGCTAGTTCAGTTACCTCTTGAGCATGTGGAGTAAAAACCCCCAGTTTATACACATCATACTCTGCCCCAGTGGAAAAAAAACGAACTTTTTCACCGGGCTTAAGCACGCCGTCTATAATCCGCACCTGCGCAACTACACCCACATAGGGATCAAACCACGAGTCATACACCAGGCCCCTCAAGGGTGCATCTAGCGTACCCCGAGTTGGCGGTGGTATTCGCTCTACTATCGCCTCCAGAAGATCCCCTATGCCGATACCTGTCTTGGCGCTAATGGGAAGAGCCTTCGATGTATCAAGACCGATCACCGATTCGACCTCGGCTTTGACTCGCTCTACATCGGCATTGGGTAGGTCGATCTTGTTAATAACCGGAATAATTTCGAGGTCGTTTTCTATGGCTAAGTACACGTTGGCAAGGGTCTGGGCCTCTACCCCTTGCGAGGCATCCACAACCAGTAAAGCGCCCTCACAGGCCGATAGACTCCGCGATACCTCATAGTTAAAATCAACATGGCCCGGAGTATCAATCAGGTTGAGCTGATAATTAATTCCATTCTTAGCCTTGTAGGATAATCTTACCGTCTGTGCCTTGATTGTAATCCCACGTTCCCGCTCCAAATCAAGCTTGTCGAGGAACTGCGATTGCATCTCGCGCTTTTCAAGAGCTCCTGTGGCCTCCAAAATCCGATCTGCTAGGGTCGATTTGCCGTGATCGATGTGCGCAATAATGCTAAAATTACGAATTGAATCTCTAGTATCTGTCACAATTGGTCTCTGTTCCAGTGTTGTGTGTCGCTAGTACCTAGTATTAGCGTTACCTAGTAATACCGATTGCTAGCTACGCACTTTCACCCTGTGCCAGCCGAGCTTTGAAATCTTCGATTGTTTTTGCCAATCCCTCATCAAGGTTCACAGCGGGGAACCACCCGAGCTCACGCTGCGCTAAAGCGATTGCTGGCTGTCGTCGCGTCGGATCGTCCTGTGGCAAGGGACGCTTGACGATCTTTGAATTCGATCCTGTTAGTTCTATTACCCTCTTGGCCAGGTCGATTATCGTCATCTCGTTCGGATTACCCAAGTTTACTGGGCCATGAAAGCCATCCTTGTTCATCATAGCGATAATTCCGCGTACCAGATCATCTACATAGCAAAACGATCGCGTTTGTAACCCTTCGCCATAGACCGTTATATCCTCTCCTCGAAGTGCCTGAACTATAAAATTGGACACAACACGCCCATCATTAAATAACATTCGTGGGCCGAATGTATTAAATATTCTAACGATCCGAGTGTCGACGTGACCCTGATCCTTGTAATTAACCGTCAGGGTCTCTGCAACACGTTTACCCTCATCATAGCAGCTACGCGGCCCAATCGGATTTACATTCCCCCAATAGCTTTCGACTTGAGGATGCTGCAGCGGATCCCCGTACACCTCTGAGGTCGAGGCTAGTAAAAACCTGGCATGCGTTCTCTTTGCGACACCGAGCATATTTATAGTGCCGGTGACGTTGGTTTTGATCGTCTTGATCGGATTGTACTGGTAGTGCACAGGAGAAGCTGGACACGCTAGGTGATACACATGGTCACATTCCAGCAGGATCGGCTCGGTAACATCATGTCTTATGAAATCGAACTTCTTGTGTCCAAGTAGATGTTCGATATTACGTTTTGTTCCGGTGAACAGATTGTCAACCGCAATAACCTCGTGCCCCTGCGATAATAGAACGTCACACAGGTGTGACCCGATAAATCCGGCACCACCAGTTACTACAATTCTTGCCATAAATGCTATCCCCTAGTTACTGTCGGTCGGCCGATACTGTAATACACAAAACCATAGGACCTCATGTCCACCGGATCGTAAATATTTCTTCCATCAAAGATCGTTGGCGTCTTTAGCGTTTCAGCTATCTTTTTGAAATTAGGTTGTCTAAAAGCGTTCCATTCAGTGCAGACAATTAATGCATCGGCACCTTCCAGCGCTGCGTAATTGTTCTCTACGTATTCTATCCCTGGATTATCTCCAAAACGCTCCCTGAATG
This sequence comes from uncultured Bdellovibrionales bacterium, assembly GCA_964655155.1. Classification (GTDB taxonomy): domain Bacteria; phylum Bdellovibrionota_C; class UBA2361; order UBA2361; family OMII01; genus OMII01. The sequence continues at coordinate 11,059 of CAZZLV010000003.1, read as the reverse complement.
TTGCATTAGCTTCAGGATCAAATGCGCGCACCTTTGCTCCAAGTTGTACTAGCTCCGAACATATCGAGATCGCTGGTGCCTCGCGCACATCGTCAGTTTTAGGCTTAAAAGCCAGCCCCCATACAGCAAAGGTTTTATCTTTAAGTTTATCTCGCCCATAGTGGCTCACTATCTTATGAACCAGCACCTTCTTTTGCGAGTGATTAACATCCTCTACCGCTCGGGCTATCCGTAGCTCGACATCGTGATCCTTGCCGGTGCGAATAAGCGCTTGAACATCTTTGGGAAAGCAAGAGCCCCCGTAGCCTATTCCAGGAAAGATAAAACTCATCCCTATGCGCTCATCTGTTCCGATACCAATTCGAACTTGATTGATATCAGCCCCTGCTTTCTCACACAGGTTGGCGATCTCATTCATAAAAGAGACACGCAGCGCTAACATAGTATTTGCTGCATACTTGGTCATCTCAGCAGATCGAACATCCATCACAAGGATAGGATTATTAGTTCGAACAAAAGGTGCGTACAGCTCCTTCATCATACGCGCTGCGTGCTCACTAGCTACTCCAACTACGACTCGATCCGGCCGCAGAAAGTCGTCGATAGCAGCACCCTCCTTGAGAAACTCCGGATTGCTCACCACGTCCACCGTGAACCTGGAAACCTTCTCTATCTCTCTCTTGACTCGGTCGGCTGTTCCAACCGGAACCGTCGATTTATCAACGACGACCTTCGGGCCATTCATGCTCTCACCGATCCCCTTCGCTACAGCGAGCACATGAGTAAGATCTGCAGAACCATCCTCATCCTGAGGTGTACCAACAGCTATAAAAATAATCTCTGATGCTTCAACTGCGTCTTTAAGAGAGGTTGTAAAGGAAAGCCTTCCAGCTTTAGTGTTGCTTTTTACGAGAACCTCAAGACCAGGCTCAAAGATCGGCACCTTACCCGCACGTAGCGCCTCTACCTTCTTCGCGTTTACATCAACACAGATTACGTCGTTGCCAGTCTCGGCGAAACATGCACCAGCAACAAGTCCAACATATCCGGTGCCCACTACTGCTATATTCATCTCAATATCTCCAAGTAAATCAAGCTAACCCTTAGCCTCTGTAGAATTCCCTATAGTACGCCGTTAGCACTCGGTTTGCCCGTGACCGCCCTTGGGACACAATCTTGGCGGCGTAGCCCAAAGTTATAACCCACCACTTCAAGGAGATCAAAGGGTTGCATGCTAGCCCGAATATTGCATCTTAGTGCACTATTTAGCCCATTGACCAAAACACTCGCCGCAGTTAAGTACAAGTTGAGCTTAATTTGCCAAATAATACGCAACTATTAAGACGGCAATTTAATATCTGACGTTTTGCATCAGCCGGGTCAGGTGCCGTCTTAATAACATTTTGTTGTTTTTGCGCGCCTCCGCCCGCAGTTTATGAATCCGGCCAGAGCCCGTATTGCGACGGATATTTAATTGCCGGATTATTAAACGGCCGTTTTTACTCGGTAAGCTTGAACAACAACTTCAAAAACCGCTGGGTAGTTACGGGTGAACGATGGGGCCAAAAAAGTGATCAGACGCAGCAATATTGAAAGGCCAGTTCCGTCGATTACTACGCTTCCCGGAGTCTACGCTTCAGCTATAGCAGCTGGCATTAAAATTAACGGAAGGCAGGATCTAGCATTTGTCTTCGTTCCAGAAGCATTTGCGAGTGCCGGTATCTTCACACGGAATTCATTCTGTGCAGCGCCAGTACTGCTCTCGCGAGCGGCGCTAAAAAAGGGAACTATCAAGGCGCTAATCCTGAACTCTGGTAACGCCAACGCTGGCACCGGCAAAGATGGAATTCGCCACGCTAAAGAGACTGCTCGTTGTGCCGCCAAGCTCCTCGGACTAAAAACCACCGAGGTGGCCATAGCCTCAACCGGTGTCATAGGAAAGAAGCTCCCAATCGATAAGCTTACCACAGGCCTCCAAAAGCTCTTAGCCAATCCACTGATTAAAAACGGCAGAGCAGCCGCTGAGGCGGTGATGACCACCGATCTTACTCGCAAGGAGATCTTCTGTACCGGTATAGTGGGTGGAGATCTAGTTACCGTAGCTGGCTTTGCTAAAGGATCAGGAATGATCGCCCCTAATATGGCGACTACGCTCGGAGTACTCGCCACCGATGCAAAAATAAGCAGCTCTCTGCTACATAAGCTGTTGAGAAGTGCGGCAGATGACACGATTAATATGACCTCTGTAGACACCGATACTTCAACAAACGACTCCCTTCTGGCGTTTGCAACCGGAAAGACTGGCCGATTAATTACCAGCAAGAAGCAGGTGCAAGAATTCCTAATCCTGCTAACTGCCGCGTGCCAGGCGATAGCTCGGCACCTTGCAGCGGATGGAGAGGGCGCTACAAAGCTTATTGAAGTAGTCGTACAGGGCGCTCGAACATTACGAGAGGCGCGCATAATCGCCAAGAATATAGTCAATTCACCATTGGTAAAGACGGCGATTCACGGCTCAGATCCCAACTGGGGACGGGTATTGGCGGCGGCGGGTAAGGATCCGGCGGTTAAAGTTAACCCGAATAAAGTCGATCTCACATTCGCCGGCGCGACGGTAATGCGGCGAGGCGCTATTGTGCCCCACGATCGCAAGCAGATCCGCAAACTCCTCTCAACCAAAGAGGTCAGGATATTGATAAACCTAAACTTAGGCGCAAGCTCAGCCACTGCCTGGGGTTGCGACCTAACTCACGGTTACGTTGACATCAACGTTAGCTATACTTAGCTATCGCTATTGACCGAATTACTATAGTGATCTGCAAAAGTCCGTGCCAGTAAAACCGGCAAGGCTTTTGCCGTAAATCACTATAGGTTGTTGTTTTGATTCGCGTCTGCGAATCGATAGCGTTTTTCAAAAGCCGTTATATCGCTACGGAGTTTTGAAAAACGCTATAATCCTAAAACCGGCAGATGCACCATTTTCAGACCCGCAACTACCGAATTTAGGATAAGGCTTACCACCTGGCCCGCGCTCGCACCTCATTGGATGTCAAAGAAATCTCACCGCGACTCTTGCGGCTGCGTTCGACTTCAAGCCGCTCAAAGTCCTGCTCATCAAGAGAAAACAGGGTCAAGGTGGGATTGTGAAATCCGTACGGACCCGACGGCGCTGAATACTGGGTAATAATCGGTACTCGCTGAAATACCTCTCTAAATCGTTGTCGCAGTACTGGCTCACTTTCAGGCTGACTAAAATACCGATTATAAAATAGGCTTGAAACTACTAGGTACTTTGCGCCGGAACTACGCAATGCAGAAACATCCAACTCCTGTATAATCCGCGCTCGCGGAATATGCTCAACTTCAAAGAATTCACCGTGAAAATTAGGACAGTAGGGCTTCCAGTCCATCAAAACCTTTGAGCCGTGGGGCAAATTAGCCTTCATCCACGAGGCTAACTGATCGCGCGTATCATTGGTTATCTCTTGCGCCAGGGTAAAACTCCGCAGAGCCGGAGTGGTCACCAACACAACCACACACAGCGCCACAAGGGTCTTGATAGATCGCTGTTTGTGTCCAGAGACACTGCGTATCAACTCAGCAATACCCAGAGCTAAAAATGGCAAGCAAGGTAAGATATAGCGCTCCGGCTGCGGGGCTGGCTTAGCCTTCACATACTCCGCGGGGAGATAAAATAGCAACGCTACCCCAAGTACCATGAGATCCTCTAGGCGCCCTCGGCGCAAAAGGAAACCAAACGCACAACACGACAAAAGTGCAACAAAGGTAGTGACCCCTGGGGCAATACTGCGCCAGAAATGATACATCCACAGCTGCGACCATGCGGTGATCGTCACAGTATGTCCAGTTTGCATATGCCGAGATTCCGCGCTGAAGTCCCTTATGAATTTAGCTGAGTTCATCAAAGCGTACGGCGTGGTACCAAGAAATCCAAGTGGCGCTATAAGCACCGCAGCTAGCGACCAGGGCAACCAGCTCAGATCTGGCTTTATACTACGAGAGGCTAACCACGGCGCACTTGCAGGCACAACCACCATTAGGATACCGGAATACTTTGCCCCGGCTGTGCACCCGGCTAGTAAACCGGCAACAAGCAGCAGTAATCTTCGTTGCGTCTGAACTGAAATGACTGTCACCAAAACGCAGGCAAGCACCACAAAAGTAAGCAGAGAATCCTCTTTCAGGTAGCGACTGCAAGTTACGTGTAGCGGAAATACAGCTAGTAGCACAGCTGCCATACCACCAGTTTCTTGCGAGAAGAGTCGTTTACCGATCTGATACGTCAAAGCAATTGAGCCCAAGCCAGCTATAGCACTAACCAAACGACCAGCCAGGAATGCAGTCTCGCGAAACGAGCCATCCACACCGAATAGCTGCAGCAGATTATTCATTCCGTAGGTTAGGTAGAGCAGCAGCGATGGATGCAGAAAGTACTGCGGGTCGAGTGTATTGCCATCAACCATCCGCATAATCGCGTTGACCTTTGGAACCTCATCGGGGTGAAAGTTTGATGGCAATCCGAAACGGATTCCATAAAACCGCAGAGCGGCTCCAACCACAAGCGCTATCCAGAACAGCCAACCTTGCCCTACCCCACTGCGATAGGAGGTAGCCTCCCGCTGCCACGAGTAGAGTGCCATACCTGCCAATGCTCCGAGCGACACCATAGCAACCGGCTCAAGCTTTTCTGGTGAATCTTCAACCAGAAACACGAGAGCAACGGCTGCAGCCAGCACCGCCCAGCTGGCAGGGATCCCCGGAACCCCTGAATTTTGGGCAACTATCAAGGTTAAGATCACTAAAGCAAATAAAATAAAAACAAGTGCAGATAGAAACGTAGGCGATGCTATGGCAAGAGTAATCGGAGAGTTTACCAGCACCGCTTTAAGCTGCACCCCAAGCTCCCGACCGCTACGTTCCCCTGGCGGCGCAAAAAAATTGATCGCACGAATCCGAGCTTGCAGCGGCGAACAACCCGGCACGGTTGTTAGTCGAACAACGCCGCTAGAATCAAGAACAAGATTTCGTTCAGGGGTTCCACACGATGAAACCGCAACTCGAGCCGGTTCAGTAGCACCAGGCCGATCCACTCCGAAATGCAACTCAAGCTGATTAGCCCCTGCGAGAAATCCCGGAACCGTCACTGTCGCCTGACCGCCGACCCACGCATCTGAGGAGAAATCGCCTGAAACTACCTTATGTAGATCCGATCCACGAAAAGAATGTTCAGAGAGCTTATGGCCTAAAACAATACTTAAAAGGAACGCGCAGACAGCGAAAATTGCTAAATGTACTCGACGGGTGGCACTTCTTTTCATGTACAAGTTATTTTATAGAAAACAGCAGAGCAGAAACTAACCGTGAATCTCCTCATGGTCAACAGAGCCACTGGCTAGAATCGTGTGACGAGCAACCGCATGCCGCCGTAAAGATGCAGATAGTGATGCCTGAGGAGGCGCCCATCCACGAGCACGTAGACGCTCTGCAAGGGCTTTAACATCGATCACAATCGAAGCATCATCAACGAACACTACATACGGATGAGCTAGAGGATCCAAAGTCTTTGGGAGATCATAAAAGGCAAATAAACCAGAAGGCCGTTTAACCAACTCCTTTACGACCTTGTCTAGCGGTGGAAAGTACGACAACTTCTTTAGGCTTTCGGGTCGAAAATCAGCTCTCCGAAACACAAAGTGTGTGACTCCTTCCGGCTCTAGCAACATTACCACGTCCTGCAGCGACTCAGCATAGTGCGCTCGTAGCGAAACTTCACTTCGACGTCGCATTTCAAGATTGTAGCGTGGATAGAAGGGATGCGAGGTCTCTGTAGTTACCAGGGCTTTGCGAATGCCAAAGAGCTGCATACCATCGCAGTGCGTTGGATGGCACGCCAAGAGCGCATCCTGCGAGGTGTTTGCGCGAATCCATTCATGCATCCTGCCACGCTTGGTGCTCGGGTAATTGAAATTGGCATCGCCTTGAAGCCCACTACCAGAACACTGATACACAACTAAAGCCAGACAGCTAAAGGCCGCAAGAGCTGGCCAACTTGAACGCAGGTCACTCTCGCGTACGCTCCTCACACCAACACGCCACAACCCAACGGAGAAAGCCCCAATCATAAAAAACACCATCGGGATCTGCAGGTGACGGTCTGGTACGAACAATCTAAAAGCAAATACCCGTGCCAGAGAGTAGGTAATTAGCGCCGCAGCACCGAAGAGCGCCAACTCCGCCGGGATAGCAACTCGCTTCCTGCGCGCCCCGATAAGCGCGATGCCGACGAGTGTCGCAGGAACTAGCCACCAGATGTTTTCGCGCCACACCTCTGCCGGTCGGTAAAGCCGCCCGATAAAGGCCTGATACCCAAACATGTTGATCTCCTCCATAACTGGACGGAGCGGCAGAAACGGGAAGCGCCCATTGGGTCTGGAAAACTCAGGCATCTGCGCTGCTTCAGAGAACGAGACCATCTGCCCCACGTGTGCAGGTCTTTGCACCACAAGCAATGCTACCACTGCAAACAGTGGCGCCAGCGTGATTGACCTGATTATCCGCGCACGCGCTGCTACTCGCGCGGATCCTTGGGCTGCATACCAGCGCCACAACAAAATTAATCCGTATGCGACACCAACGATCAATGCACCAGGGGGATTAAGCATCACCCCAAGCAGGATTGTTGCCAAAGCTCCCCAGTGGCCCCTAGACTGATCTCTTGACGCCACAAAAAAAAGAAAAGCACCAAAGATCGCCGGCGTCCAGCCTCTAGGCAGCCCCCCGGTCATTCTCTGCATCGTATTTCTGGAGTGCAGTAGCCAAAGCACTGCCAGAGCCGCCGGGACGTTTGATGACCACGCCCGCACCGCCATAAACATGAATCCAACTGCTAGCAGCACTTGGATCAACATCACCCAGTGACCGGTCATAATCGGATCGCGCGTCAGAGCTGTTATGCCGTAGCTAATCCAATAGTGCAGAGTCGGCAGACAACCGCGCATAACCTCCGTTACAAGATCGTTTTGGAAAAGATCTGGAAAGAGGGCGTCAAAAAGCGGATAGGTCTGCTGGGTCGCATCATCTGTCGTCCACAACGGATCAAACCATCGGCCCTTGAGACTATATACAAAAGCGATTCCATACGACACAAGGAGTAAGCAGCTGGTCACACCAGCCAGGGTCAATAAGGGTCTGCGCTTCGGCCTACCACTACTCGCCAGGTCGCGATTGCTCGGTTCCTGACGCAAACTGCCTGTCGAAACGCTCGCCGAGTTCGACGTTGCGCTGGAACACTGATTAGCTGATGTATTTGTGATGGTAAGAGCTTCCATACCTGAAATTCGTAAGTAGGCGCTTCGGGCTGCAGCAACTTGGGCAGCACATCCTAGTCACCGCATAGTCCAAGCAGTTAGCCTAGGCCTACTGCCTGTCTAAAGCCATCTGCAAAAGCCGATTCCCGTGAAACAGTCAAGGCTTCTGCCCTAAGGCACTGTAATCGTTGTTTCGGTCAACATCAGCAAATCAATCGCGTTCTCCAAAAGGCCGCTATTCTGCTACGTACTTTTGGAGAACGCTAAACCCTTCCTCTGGCACACTGTACAATCCGAAGCTCAGGCAAGTCAAACCCTTAAATCCGATTGCAGATCTGCTAAACCAACAAAATTAAGCACTTAACACAATTATTCCAGCGGCGAGGAGCACATCCGCTGAACGAACTAGCACGCTTTGAAGAACACCGCAAAATCCTGGATGGCGCAAGCGAGCGAAAGGAATTAACCTCCTTTTCAAATTCGCTGGGCTAGCTTGGATCAACTAGGCGGGACTGGAAGATTTCCGGAACCGCGCCCACATAGTACGAGGCGTCTTATGAGGTCATCTGTCATTACGTTATGCTTAGGCATCGCAGCGTTCACCGCAACATGTATCGGATGTGGCGGTGGTGGAGGCGGCAGCGGCAGTGGTGACTTTGTTGGCGCTGCAAATGTCGACGTTAGGTGCGCACCCGGTCGGATAGATTCCGGAGATCGCACTCAGGTTTATATAGAACTATCAAACGTTCACAAAAACGGAATTGCAGTAAAAGTGCGATTCCCCTCTGGTCTAAAGTACATACCGAGCTCCTCGTTTCTCATGGTCGGTGAGCGCGAACTCGATGTCTCGCCAACTGTTAATTTAACCTCCGATGAGGATGACGTAACCTACATCGTATTCTACCTATCTCAAGCTCAATTCAGGAGATCTAATCAGGAATACTCGGGCGAATCTGCGACCCTACTCGTTCAGCTAGAGGGCCGAAAAACTGTGGTCGATGGCGAGATAGAGGTCGATCCTGACGTCGATGACCCGGCGGAAGATAACGCGACGGAATTCGACCTTGCAAATCCAGAGTTTATCGCCGAGTCTTCGGCATCTATTTCTGTGGTTGCACAAGATTAAGCTCGAAGATCCTCGTTATATGTGGTCCCAAATCAGGTTGCCTCCTAGACGGCACTCTATTATGCTGTTGACTTTGAGAAGCCCCAACACGTTAAGGAGTCCCGAATTGCCCTAAGCTTTAGCGCGCTCGAAGAGATTCTCCAGATTAATTACCATCTGCAAAGTGAGGAAATTACCGTGGGTCAACACCGTCAGATACTTCTAAAGCACATTAACGAACCCGGTCAGAACACCCTCTCCGGCTACGAGTCCCTTGGGGGATATGCTGCTGCACGCAAAGCTCTCACCATGGAGCCAACAGCGATAATAGAAGAGGTCAAAAAATCAGGCCTACGTGGGCGTGGCGGAGCGGGTTTCCCAGCCGGTCAGAAATGGAGTTTTGTCCCTCGCAACTCAGGTAAGCCTACCTACATTATTTGCAACGCCGATGAGAGCGAGCCCGGCACCTTCAAGGATCGTTTACTGCTTGAACGTGACCCACACGCCATTATTGAAGGTATGATAGTGGCTGCGCTCTCAGTACAGAGTCACTGGATGTGCGTCTACATCAGAGGTGAGTATGCCTATCCCTACACCGTCCTCAAAGCGGCTGTTGATGAGTGCTACGCTAAAGGCTATTTGGGTGATGCGATATTTGGCAGCGACTATTCACTACACCTAGTAGTTCACAGAGGCGCCGGCGCTTACATCTGCGGTGAAGAGACCGGATTGATTGAGTCGCTTGAGGGTAAAAAAGGTCAGCCTAGGCTCAAGCCGCCGTTTTTCCCAGCCACTATGGGGCTGTACTATTCACCGACTATTCTCAACAACGTTGAGACCTACGCAGCAGTACCGTGGATTATTAACCATGGCGGTGATGCTTACGCCCAGATCGGAACTGAGAAATCGAAGGGCACAAAACTTGTATCAGCGTCGGGGCACATTAACAAACCAGGAGTCTACGAGATAGAACTCGGCTATCCATTTAAGCGCTTCCTCGAGGAGGAGTGTGGCGGCATGCTCAACGGACGAAAATTGAAGGCCGTGATACCGGGGGGCTCTTCGACTCCGATACTGCGTGCTGATGAGATCGAGGATGCGGTAATGGACTATGAAGGCTGGAGTAAGCTCGGCACGATGCTGGGATCTGGCGGAGTAATTATTATGGATGACTCAGTAGATATGGTCGACGCCATCAGAAACCTGGCCCATTTCTATGCTCATGAATCGTGCGGGCAGTGCACTCCCTGCCGCGAAGGTGGTCATTGGGTAGAAAAGGTCTTCAACCGCATGCAGTCTGGGCAGGCAGTAGCAACCGACATAGAGCTTCTCGAGAGTATCGTTAAACAGATAGCTGGCCACACGATCTGCGCCCTTGGAGACGCTATTGCGATGCCAGTTAGAAGCTTTTTGGCTAAGTTCCCAGAGGAGTTTAAAACTCGGATTAAGGAATCACTCGATGGCAAACTCCCAGCCCAGAGCAATCTCAACGCCGAGTTCAATACAGCGCACTAGTGCCCAGATCGCTAATGCACGCTTCAGCCGTGATCTCCTGACGCTACAGGGTTTGATTGTAATGGTAGCAGCGGCCTTTAGTGCCCTAGAGCTTGCTGCTCAAACGACCGAACCAACCCCTACTCCGGCGCCAGCCATCGTCTGGGAGCAGCTTGCTGAGGGCCTAGAAGCAGCTCATTTCCAAGTTTCATCAAGCGCTCTTCTTGCATCTTCTGCTGTTGCCGTGCGCGCTACTCTCTCTTATTACATACCGCGCACCATTCGAGCTAGTGAGTATGGTTGGAAAAAGGCCACAGCTCAGATGCTTTGCAAGGCTAGCGGTGCTGCTGCATGTATTAATTCCAATTTTTTTGATGAGCAAGGCAAACCATTAGGCGTTGTGATCAGCCGAGGTATTCAACACAACAAGATGCATAACGGTGGAGGCACTCTCACAGGTGTATTTTTTGTAACCTCTGATGGTGTTGGAGTAGTATACCGTAGCCTCTTCTCAGCGGAGAAGGTACTAGAAGCAGCTCAGGCAGGGCCGCGACTTATATCTGAAGGTGCGCCGGTTGTCGGCGTAAAGGATGCGGCGAGCGCTACTAACATATCGCTAGTGTGCATTGATCGCCAGCGACGCGTAGTCTTGCTGCGCGTATCGCTGGCCATGTTTGGCGGTTCGCTACGTGAACTACAGATGGTGTTACTTCGTCCCGAACTAGGCTGCGTTGAAGCGCTCAACTTTGACGGAGGGGGCTCGTCTCAGCTCTATATCTCTGGAGGCATCAAGGGGCACGAAGGTGCCACACGAGAGGAGTTCCTTCCGGGCCGAGATGAAGTTCCGGTAATTCTAGGGCTCTTTCAGAAACGCTAGTGATCGGTATATAGCGTTTTTCAAAAGTGGCTCTTCGTGGAATCGAGTGGGTAGAATTGGCGTTTTCGGACGTGAACATGCACGTGCACGTAAACGTGATCGTACCCGAAGAAGTGTGGTCACACGCCCTTAAAGGCAAAGCTTAGCAAGCATGGCAGCAATCCGTGTAAGCAAAAGCTTTCCGGCACGATACTCGTCGCGGGAGAGGTGGCTAAGAGCGTTGAACAAATCAAAGAGGGCACCACACTCCATGAC
>CAZZLV010000002.1:23299-30928 GCA_964655155.1 uncultured Bdellovibrionales bacterium | reverse complement strand
GTGCTTTTAGCCATCTGCACCATTTTCATCCTCCTTAACTGCCGAATTTAGGTTAGAATCACTTTGTCTTTTAAATTTTTGAGTGCTCACCCTGACGGTGCCAGGATTGCGCTTGCAAAAAGTTCAAAATACGCCGTGCTTTTGGGCATTTACGCCATTTTCATGCGCCTTAACTGCCGAAATTAAGATGAAGTAGCTGGTGCGACAACAAAAAGCCTTAGCTTATGAGCGATCCAAAAGCACTCGTTTTTGATGCAGAGCAGAACGGCTGGCTTGATTTTGGCGTGCCTAAACAAGTGCATAGCGCACACAATCTTTCCGAGGTGCAGCCTACTCTTCAACGGGCTCTATTCGCAGCGCGACGGGCCAACAGGTGGTTAATCGGTTGGCTGTCCTACGAGGCTGCACCGGCATTTGATACTGCATTAGAGGTGCGTTCACCATCTGATCTGCCACTGCTCTGGTTTGGTGAGTATGAGGAGCAAGCTTTTCTAGATCAGCTACCTGCTCCTTCGTCCCAGAGGCCAGGAGTACATCTTGCAAACAGCTGGCGGACTTTAATGTCAAAAGGCCTTTATGCTGATGCCTTCGCTGCCGTTCATAGGGAGATACAACGAGGTAATACTTACCAGGTGAATCTATCCTTTCGATTGCAATCGCCGGAGACACATGATGCCTATTCACTCTTTTATTCGATGGTATCTCAGCAGGCTGGCAGATACAGTTTTTTTATTGATGCAGGACGCTTCGCGATCTGTAGTGCTTCACCTGAACTATTTTTTGCGCTTAATGGCCGCGATATTCGATGTCGACCCATGAAGGGAACCGCTAAACGTTCGCAGGTATATGGAGAGGATCCAGTGCAACAATCAGCGCAAGATGAGCCTCAGCGAATAGCTCTAGCTACATCAGATAAGAATCGCGCGGAGAATGTGATGATTGTAGATATGGTTCGAAACGATCTGAGTCGTATTGCGTGCGACTGTTCGGTAGAGGTTTCCGCGCTATTTGATGTAGAGCGCTTCCCCGGACTATTTCAAATGGTCAGTGATGTGCGAGCCGTTACCGATGCGTCGTTAGTCGAGATACTATCGGCGCTCTTTCCCTCAGCCTCAATCACAGGGGCGCCGAAGTCTCAGACGATGAGAATTATCAGCCAGTGTGAGAACTCGCCGCGTGGCGTATATACGGGCGCATTGGGAGCTATCTCACCCTCTGATCGGGTGTGGTTCAATGTGGCGATTCGTACAGCAGTTGTCGACCGGGAAGCGCGGATGACTGAATACGGTGTGGGCAGCGGTGTGGTGTGGGATTCAACGTGCGAACATGAGTACGAAGAGTGTTTATTAAAAGCTGGAGTGGTGCAGCAATCGGGGGTTATTCCGGGCATTTTTGAGACTTTGCGATGGGAGCCGGGGCAGGGTTACTGGTTGCTAGATTATCACCTTGATCGGTTGCTAGACAGCGCTAGGAAGCTGGGGTATCCGTGCAATGAGGAGCAGGTGCGGCAGCGACTTGCTCTTGCTGTTGATATAAATAATTTATGCAGCCGTTCATTGGAGGAAAAATTTAAAGGCCCCCTGCGCGTTCGGCTTGTGCTCAATGCCCTCGGATCGATTTCGATTGAGTTAGCTGAGCACGTTGCTTTGAGGCAGCCGTATCGAGTAGCTCTTGCACTAGAGCCAGTTCTTTCTTATGACCAACGTTTGTGTCACAAGTTCACTGATCGCTCGATATATGATTTAGCGGTGGCGAGTGTGCCTGGCGTTGATGATGTCCTATTATGGAACGAGCGCAGAGAGATCACTGAGTCCAGGATAGCCAACGTATTAGTCTCTTGTGGTGGTGTGCTATACACTCCACCGGAATCCAGTGGCTTGTTGCCAGGTTGTTTGCGCCGTGAACTTATCGCTCAGAAAAGAGTTAATGAACGGATAATCACGATCGATGAATTGGGGAAGGCCGACGAAGTATACCTGGCAAACTCGCTGCGTGGCATGTGGAAGGTTGAGCTTTTGTCTGAGGGTGGAGAGGGTTGCTAATCCCTAATAAGCGAGGCAGAACCGCGCATTATCGGTTTTTCCGGGTGCAAAGAGTTGTTTTTTGGTCAATCCAAGAGAGTAGGGATTTCATAGCAAGTAACGGAATCCCGTGAAGAAATTCTGTCGCCTTGCTATATAGTGATTTGCAAAAGTCCGCGCCAGTAAAACTGGCAAGGCTTTTGCCGTAAATCACTATAGGTTGTTGTTTTGATTCGCGTTCTCGAATCGATAGTGTTTTTCAAGAGCCGTTATATCGCTAATGACTTTTGGAAAACGCTATAGTCCCTGCTTCAAGGGGCTCATGACCGTGAGAAGAGCTGAGAGAAGATTCAAACGTCCTTGCCAGCAAAGCTGGTAAGGCTTTTTCAGGAAAGAGACCATCACCATGAAAGCCAGCAAAAAAACAGTATTAGTCGGATTCGGAGCAAATTTAGGTGATCCGCTCTATACCTACACCCGCGCAAAGTCGGTTCTTGAATCGAAACTCGGGCCGGTCTGTAAAGAGTCGGCGATGTATGAATCAGCTGCCTTAACGCTAGATGGCACCGAGTCGCAGGGTAATTATCACAACGCCGCCATAGCATTCCAAACAGACCTAAGCCCAAGAGAGGTGCTTAATATTCTTCTTGAGACCGAAGTTTTACTCAAGCGAGATCGCAGTGAGACAAGACGCTGGGCTCCACGTCCGATAGATCTAGATCTTTTGTTTGCTGGTGATGAGATAGTTAATGAGCAGGGACTAACTTTGCCGCATCCAGAGCTGCACAAGCGCGATTTTGTTTTGTGTCCATTGCTGGATATCGCGCCTGATTTTGTGCATCCGCTTTTGGCGCAGAGTCTGCGCACTCTGGAGTCCACGCTTGAGGAGCGTGGCTATCAGCGCTTCATAGTTCGTCGGACTGCATAACCTATAGTGCTTCGCAAAAGTCCGAGCTAGTAAAACTGGCAAGGCTTTTGCCGTAAATCACTGTACTAATTTTTTACCGGCATGACGGTAAAAAATTAGTTACTGCTGTTTTTAGGTTGAAAAACGCTAAAGCAGCGCCTGCGCCTGGCACAACGAATTGTGTACCCTAAGATATAGGGTTGAGTTAGGAGGAGCAGCGGCGGCCACAGCGGCACCCACCCGCGCAGACGCGCTATCTCGATCGGTCGGGCTGGTCTCGTTTTGCTGTCGCAGAAATCCTTTGCGTGAGCAGCCAAGCATCCTCTTTGGTGATGGAGAAGCGATTGCCCAGAAATCGTTTATGATACGCAGCGAGATATTTGGGTTTGGAGAGACAAAGCCACCTAGCCCTGGATCAAAAATCTGGCGCTCGAGGCTAATTCCTTGAGCAGCTAAGGTTTGTGATCGTTCTGTGGCCCAATTGGAGATCGTGCCGATTACATTTTCAAGACACAGCGGTATTTGCGGGGTCTGAAACTGATGCGCAGCGCCGTAGGCATTAAACATATATGTGTACAAGGCCGAGCTATCAGCCACGAGCTCTATCAAGTTTACATCGATGCCACCGGTAATATCGTTAATCATTGAGGCCCCAAGCGCTAGCGCGCGACGAGCGATCTCTGACTTGTGAGTATCAACCGAAACCGGTACCCGATGGCAGAAGTATGATACGACCCCCTCGATCCGAGTCCATTCAAGCTCATCATCTGTGCACCGTGAGCCCGGACGGGTAGAGTCACCGCCTACATCGAGCATACTAGCCCCAGCATCAATCAGTGCCTTGGCTCTATCAATTGCGGTCGCGGTAGCGCTAACTCTGCCGCGCGGAGATACTTCATCTAGGCCGTAAATCCGTTCTGAGAAGCTATCCGGAGAGCAGTTTACTATGCCTACTATGATCGTTTTTCGCATATGGATATAGAACCTTAATCCGTCGGTTGCGGGTGCTAAATATGGCGCAGACAACTATACCTAAATTCGTCAGTTGCGGATCTGAAAATGGCGCATCTGCTGAAAATTATTTAGTTCCTTGAACCTAAATTCGGCAGTTAAGGAGAACGAAAAAGGGTCAAGGTGGCTAAAAGCACCAAGTATTTTGAACTTTTCGGGGGCGCAACCCTGGCACCGTCAGGGTGAGCACCGAAAATTCAAAAGCTACAGTGATTTTAGCCAGATGCGCCGTTTTCGGGCCCGCAACTGTTGAATTTGGGTTTTATTCTTTTTGAAACTTCCAACATTTCTAAGTAGATAGCGGTAGAACTGAGATGCCCTGCATCGTAGTGATGCCTTGAGTCGTTTTCTCGCATCAAAATACTTCAGGATATCCCGTATAACGGATGTACGCTGGGAAGCTGGTTGGGATTGCTGGTGGTTCGGAGCTGCGTTGTTAAAGTTGTGATGCTAAAAAAGATGAAGCTAACACTCATAAAACTGGCGCAGCATCTAAGAGGTGTTCTAACCGGTATTTTTTACGAAGCTCGCTGGACTTCAGGAATATTCCGGCTAAGCGCGCTCCTTTTTCTCTGCCCACACACAGTCACAGCCGGTGAGGCCAAGATATACGTCATTCGCGAAGCCGATGGTGCCCTGCGCTTCACTAATAAGGCTCCATCTAATGACCAGGAGGCGGAGGTGTTTACCTCTAGTGGATCTGGTGGGCACTTCTACAGAGCGGTTGCTGCACAGCGAGTAGTGTCATCAGGGCGATCTTTTCGTGGTGGGCGCGCATCATTGCGGCTGCCGTTTCGTGGGCGAGCTAGCGCTGGGTTATACCCAGACTTGTATGCTCATGAGATAGACCGAGCGTCTAATGACCACGAGGTTGACCCGGCTTTGGTTAGAGCGGTCATTCATGCAGAGTCGGCCTTTAATCCATACGCTGTTTCGCCAAAGGGGGCTCGGGGGCTTATGCAATTGATGCCAGGGACTGCACGCATGCTAGGGGTTAAGAATTCATTTTCGCCGGAATCGAACATCCGAGGAGGTACCAAGTATCTGGCGCAGTTACTGCGGCGATTCCGCAACGAGGCGCATGCAATAGCTGCCTATAACGCCGGTGAGGTTCCCGTAAATAAATATAACGGCGTGCCTCCTTACTCTGAAACGCGCGAGTATGTTAGGCGTGTACTTAGCCTAAAAAAACAGTATACTCTGCAGTCCGATGGCTGAATGGTATAAAAAGCTCCCTAACTGGCTAACATTCATTAGACTGGCGCTTATTCCGGTCTTTGTAATCTTTCTCATTGATCCATCGCGTACCGCACTGAACATCGCGGCTGTAATCTTTGTGCTCGCCGCTGTCACCGATTACGCAGATGGAATACTTGCCAGGCGTTATGCGGCGATTACTGACTTTGGTAAACTTTTCGATCCGCTCGCGGATAAGATCTTGGTGATGTCCGCCTTAGTGATGCTGGTATCGGTTAGGGACGATCAGTGTATCTCATTTGTGCCTGGATGGATGGTAGTGCTAATCTTAGCAAGGGAGTTCTGGGTTACCGGACTGCGAGCTTATGCAGCGAAGGATGGCACGATCGTTGCCGCAAAGTCAGGTGGCAAGGTAAAGAGTTTCTTGCAGATGGTGGCGATCCTTGCGCTGTTGCTTCATGAGTACTCGTTTGTGCTTTTTGGTTTTCGCGTAACTTATCAGTTTTTGGGGCTTAACATCCTCTTGGTATCCTTGGCTTTTTCTTATATTTCGGCCTTTGACTATTCATTGTCGATTTTAGCGCCGCAAAAGGGAAGTTTGGCGGAATGCCTAAAGGATCTGAGTCAATCGGTTCTGGGTGATGTAGCCCCGATTATAGGCCCATCAAAAGAGCATGATGAGCTGCTGCAAGAGACCAAGAACGAGCCCCTGGGGCCGCAGGAGCCTAACCAATCCTCCGATCATTCTGGGTCAAAACTTTCCTGAATAGTTAGGTGCTTTCTTGTTTTAAGAATGTTAAACCTATGTGGGAGAGGGCCAATCTGGCCACCAGGGCAAAAAACACGTTGTAAATCCAGATAGACAGTTGCAGACATGAGAGTTGAACGATTGGAAGTTTTCGGATTCAAGTCATTTATGGAGCGCCTTGTGCTCCCGTTAGAGTCAGGTATCACCGGAGTAGTTGGCCCTAACGGATGTGGCAAGTCAAACATCATCGATGCGCTGCGCTGGGTGTTAGGGGAGACTAGAGCGTCGCAGTTACGGGGAGGGGTTCTTGAAGATGTAATCTTTAATGGCACCGAGTCGTTGCGTCCATTGGGACTGGCTGAGGTATCGATCGTTATTCGGGCCGAAAAGGATAATCTGCTCGATGAATTGCTATCGTATTATCAGACTGCCGAGAGTGTAGTGGCCTGCAACTCAGAACAGCCTGGCAACTTAGAGCAGCAAGCTGCAGCGCCGCTGGCAGTAGAAGAGGAGCAGCTAGTCGTTGATCAGACCAGTGCGGCGGCTGAAGTGGTAGAGTCAGCTGCAAGCGTTGATACAGCAGCAGCTTGTGCTGCCGAGGTCTTGCCAACGCACGCTGTCAACGATGATGCGCTTGAGGCTGCAGAGCAAGCTTCGCAGGTGCCCCAGGAATCACCGATCTCGCCGGAATCAGAGGCTCAGAGCCATGATGTCATGTCAGACATCCGCGCTTCGCTCTCTAAGTATTCTTGGCTGCGCTCGGTCAGTGAAATCCAGGTAACTAGGCGTTTGTACCGTAGTGGAGAATCAGAATTCTTTATTAACAAGGTTCCGGCACGCCTAAAGGATATTAAGGAGCTTTTCCGAGTGCTGGGCTTGGCATCGAGGGGGTATACAATCATCGCACAGGGCGAGATCGGTCGAATCATAGCCGCCAAACCCGATGATCGCAGACAGGTTATTGAGGAAGCTGCGCATATCGCAGGATTTAAGGAGCATATTAACGCAGTAGCAAAGAGACTTGAAGACACTAAAGCCCAGGTAGTAAGGCTTGAAGATGTCATCAAAGAGGTTACTCGGCAGGTTGCACACCTCAAGCGACAAGCAGCGCGAGCGGCGACCAGGGCTGAGCTTAAGGCAGAGCTGCTAGTGTCAGAGCGAGATCTCTTTGCTGATACCTTTGCGCGGCTTCAAGCGCGTGTGCGCGATGTGTCAGAGCGAGCAGAGGGATTCGCTCGTGATGAGCAAGCTGCCGCTGAAGCGCTCCGCGCAGTAGAGCACGAAGAGAACCAGGCGCGCGATCGATCGATGCAATTCGATGTTGAGATCGAGCAGCTACGTCAGCAGTCCGACTCGATTAAAGATGGGCTTAATCGCCGAAATCGTGAGATTGCTCAGAAGGAGTCGCGTTTGCGCGAGATGCAGTCATTAGTACAGGCTCGTAACACCGAGGTGATGCGGCTTGAAGAACGTCGCACGATGTTGACCCAGAGATTGCAGGAGTCAAAGGATTCGCTACACCGTCTGGAGGCGCGAGGTGCTGAGTTGGAGCAAGGGCTAGCAGCTCTTGATCTATCTGGAGAAGAGGAGCAGAGAGCGATATCTAACGAGCTTGCTTCGCTACGAGACACACAGAGGCAACTCGATAGGTCTGTTCGCGAAGTTCGTGACGCACTGGTTTCAGCTCAGAGTCGTCGCGATGCTTTGCAATCACAGATGACAGCCGCATCGCCTATGTCGCAGCT
>CAZZLV010000002.1:0-23199 GCA_964655155.1 uncultured Bdellovibrionales bacterium | reverse complement strand
GGCGATCTCCTCTCGAAATGGAGCTTTTATAGTCTTCGTCACGATGGCGGAGTGATTCAGATTAAGAGTAAGGTGGATGAGGCTGCTCGAACTATAGTCGAGAGTCAGGGTCGTTACGACGCTGTTGCTAAGGAGCGTGATGCAGTGCTGCTAACTATAGCAGAAAAGGAGCGCCGCCACGCGGAATTGACTCGATTGATACACGATGCCCAGAAGCGCCTCAGAGAGTTATCAAACCAGCAATCCGAGGTGCGCGGGCGTATCCAGAGTGAAGCTAAGATGCTTAGCCAGCTCGAGAACGATATTCAGCGGATTGAGCCGCAACGGCAGGAGGTGCAGAGCCAAGTTGCTGCGCTACAGGATTCGGCAACAGCTATAAATGATGAAGTTACCAAACTCCGAGAAGAGGATCATTCTGATTTGGAAGGTGAGTTGCAAGAGGTTTCCACGGCACTGCGTGTGCTTGAGGATAAACGGCGTGGGCTGCGCGATGAATTCACTCAGTTGCTTCGTGGTATCGATGCGAAGCGTCGGAAGCATGAGGAGGCTCGTAACACCGTCGTCCGGGAGAGAATGGCAGTGGAGCGAATTAAGGGAGAGATTCAGAGCACCGAGACTTCAGCGCGTGAACGTTACGGAGAAGATGGTCTGGCATCATTACTTGACATCGCTCAACAAGCAGATCTGTTGGCTCATGAGTTGAGAAACCAACTAGAGCAGCGGGTTGCAAGCATCAAGAATCGTCTTGAACGCGAGGGGGAGGTCGACCCATCAGTGATTGAGCAACACGAGACCGAGAGTAAGAGGCTTGCAGAGATTGAAACTCAGCGCGCAGATCTCGTTCGAGCAAGTGAGACCCTTCAGGCTACGTTGGGTGAGCTTTCAGAGTCCTGCACACGACGGTTCGTGACGACATTTGATGCTATACGCTCTAACTTCGCAGTGTTCGGACCTAAACTTTTCGGTGGTGGATCGGCTGAACTACGCCTTGTGGATCCTAACAACCCGTTAGAGTCGGGGGTAGAGGTGCTCGTGCGGCCTCCCGGTAAGAAACCGAAAAGTATCGACCTGCTCTCTGGCGGTGAAAAGGCTTTGTGCGCGATTGCGTTGGTATTCAGCATGTTTATGGTGCGCCCAAGCCCGATCTGCGTTTTGGATGAGGTTGATGCGCCACTTGATGAGGCCAACGTTCAGCGCTTTGTGGCATTTATACAGGAGATGAGCGCACGGACTCAATTCCTAATGATTACCCACAATAAGGCCTCTATGGCAGCAGCTCACACACTAGTGGGGGTGACGATGCCGACACCGGGAGCATCTAAGGTACTATCGGTATCGCTCCAGGAAGCAGAGCGCCAGGTTGCGTGATAGAGCATACCTAGCTCGATCTGATAGGGATCAATCTCGGAGTAAATATGGATCAAGATGTTTTAGATTCAGTCGTAACGGTAGTGACGTCGCTGGAGAGTTGGGTACGATATAACCCAGATACAGTAATTGAGGGTCTAATAGCGCTGCTAATATCTGTTTTGTGCGGCTTGCTACTCGCACTCCGTAGACTAGCTAAACACAAAGAGCGGATGTCAAAGCTTGCGACTCAGGTGGCGCAGCTGGAGCACGATCTTAAAGATCTTAAGGCGGCTAGCTCGGTAGAGCCCCTAGTAGCTGCAAAGGTTCATGAGTCTGCGACGGCGCGCACTTTAGACCAAGAGCGCTTGATTGAGCAGGCCGAGCCGATCCGGTCGGTTTTGCCTGAGGAGCTTCCAATCGCTGAGCAGGCGCCCGTGACTGCTCAGATCGCAGAAGAGACAGCGCTATCTCGAGGCCTGAAGAAGAGTCGTGCGGGATTTTTAGCGCGCCTAACAGGTCTATTTTCAGGCCGCGTCGCAGTAGATTCGTCGGCCCTAGATGAACTAGAGGAGTTGCTTATTTTGAGCGACGTCGGAGCTCATTGTGCATCTGATTTGGTAGCAGAGGTGCGCCAGGTTGCTGAAAATTCAGCTAACGGTCTTGCACAAGAGGAGTTGACCGAACTTCTCAAGTCAGGGATTTGCAAGAGGCTTGTGACCACCGCGGATAGACATGAGATCTATTATCCTGTTCGCTCGCCGTTGATTGTTTTAGTGGTCGGAGTTAATGGCGTTGGAAAGACCACTACAGTGGCCAAGCTTGCAACTAAGTACATGAGCCAGGGCAAGAAGGTGCTGGCCGTGGCGGCGGATACCTTTCGCGCTGCGGCAGTCGAACAGCTTGCTGAATGGGCTACTAGAGTAGGATTTAAACTTGTTCGTGGGAGCGAGGGGGCCAAGCCGAGTGCCGTTGTTTTCGATGGCATGAAGCGCGCCAAGGAGGATGCTTTTGACGTAGTATTAATCGATACAGCCGGACGTCTACACACTAAGTCAAATCTGATGCAGGAGCTTGAGGGAGTGCGGAACTCAATCCGCAAGCACTTTCCAGATGGGCCGCACGAGACTGTGTTGGTGCTTGATGGTGTAAGCGGTCAGAATGCACTTAGCCAGGCTCGTGAATTTAATCAGGCGGTGTCGCTTACAGGAATCGTGGTCACAAAGCTAGATGGAACCCCTAAGGGTGGCATAATCGTTGCTATCTCGCAGGAACTTAAGCTTCCGGTGTTTTTTATCGGAGTAGGTGAGAAGGTAGAGGATCTACTGCCCTTTAATCCAGCTGAATTTGTTGCTGCGCTCTTTGGAGAGGATGGGAATGTGCGAGCCAACGGAGAGCAGGCGGTGCCGCGGGTTAGCAATCAGTGATTTTAAGTTATGTAATTGCCCGGCCTATGTAGCAACTTAAGAGTTAGCCCATATTATCCTAAATTCGGCAGTTGTGGATCTGACAATGGCGCATCTGGCTAAAATCACGGCGGCTTTTGAATTTTCGCTGCTGACCCTGACGGTGCCAGGGTTGAAGCTTCCGAAAAGTTCAAAATACTTCGTGCTTTTAGCCATCTGCACAATTGCAGATCTACGACTGCCGAATTTAGGTTAATCAGTTACTATAGCGTGTTTCAAAAGTCATGAACGATATAGCGGCTTTTGGAAAACGCTATCGATTCGCGGATGCGAATCAAAACAACAACCTATAGTGATTTACGGCAAAAGCCTTGCCAGTTTACTGGCACGGACTTTTGCAAATCACTAAAGAATCGAGTGAGTATTTACGATGGAACAAGCTAGAACGATCCCGATAGAGGTACTAAATAGTTTTGATATTCCAGGTAAGATAATCAGTATTGAGGAGCTAAAGCGAGGCCACATCAACCGCACTTACCTGGCGGTGTGGGAATTCGGTGGAATTCGCAAGCGGTACATTCATCAAGTCGTAAACCACCGTATATTCCAAGATATCGAGGGGCTGATGCGCAATCTCGAGCTGGTAACTGCGACCCTTGCTGGGATGAAGGGACGCGGCAAGCTAAGAAGCGATGATGTGACCCTGACGCTGATTAAGGGCCGTTGCGGAGAGCGGTTCTTACAGGATGAGTTGGGTGAGTACTGGAGAACCTTTGAATATATCGAGGGAACAGTGGCTTATGATGTCTGCCCCTCTCCAGAGGTTGCAGCGGAATCAGCGGCGATCCTCGGACGCTTTCAGAAAGCGCTCTTAGAGTTAGATCCGAGCGCCTTTGCAGAGACGATCCCGTTTTATCTGGATGGAGGAAGACGATTTGATACCTTTGCCAGGGTGATCCATGAAGATAGTCAGGGTAGGGTGGCAGATTGTGGTGCAGAGATCGAGTTTGCAAGCGAGCGCAGGGAATTTGGCGGTTCATTGATAACGGCCTTGCGCGAGAGGGCTCTGCCATGTCGGGTTACTCACAACGACATGAAATTAAACAACGTGCTCTTTGATAGCAGTGGTCAGAGTGCGATCTGCTTACTTGACCTAGATACCTGTATGGCTGGTACTGTCATGTACGACTTTGGTGATCTGGTTCGAAATACTGCTGTGCCGTGCGCTGAGGATGAGCAGGATTTCTCCAAGGTTATTTTTAATATGGATCTCTACCGGGCGATCTGTAAGGGTTATCTTGCCGAGACTCGCGACTTTTTAGTTCCAGCTGAGCTAGACTTTCTAGCCACCGCACCACGTAACTTGGCTCTTATTTTGGGAGTTCGATTCCTGACCGATCACCTCCAGGGAGATACATATTTCAGGATTCATAGAGCCAATCAGAATCTTGAACGTGCGCGCACTCAATTCCAGATTGTAAGAATCATGGAGCAGCTAGAGGGCGATATGCGGCGGGTAGCTGAGGGATGAGAGGTATTGTTTATTCGTAACTACTCACCGGTTTTAACCTAAATTCGGCAGTTAAGGAGAACAAAAATGGTGCAGGTGGCTAAAAGCACCAAGGATTTTGAACTTTTCGGAGGCTTGAACCCTGGCACCGTCATGGTGAGCACCGGAAATTCAAAAGCCGCAGTGATTTTAGCC
Source organism: uncultured Bdellovibrionales bacterium (assembly GCA_964655155.1). Classification (GTDB taxonomy): domain Bacteria; phylum Bdellovibrionota_C; class UBA2361; order UBA2361; family OMII01; genus OMII01. Next base: position 18,741 of record CAZZLV010000002.1, on the reverse strand, counting down.
AGATGCGCCGTTTTCGGTCCCGCAACTGCCGAATTTAGGTTTATATCCCCGAGAGCGCACCGCCGTCATATGCGATGGCTTGACCGGTGATAAATCCTGCTACATCAGATGCTAGAAAGGCTACAAGCTTTCCAAGCTCAGCTGGTTTTCCAAGCCGGCGCATCGGTATTGAGCGGAGCATGGCTTCGAGATCGACCTGTAGTTGGTTTAGCCGATCAGTAGCTGTGAATGTTGGTAGCACCGCATTAATCGTGATTCCGTTGGCGCCGATCTCCTTGCTAACAGCGTTAACGAGTCCATGAACTCCTGCCCGAATTGAGCTTGATAAAGTTAGGTTCGCCACCGGCTCCTTACCAGCAACAGAGGTGATAAGTAGAATCCGCCCCCACCGTGATTTAGTCATCTCAGGAATAGCGATCTTTAGCGACTCGATTACACTCATTAATAGGGATTGCACGGATTGCTCCCACTCTTCAATTGTTAGAGCATCAAAGCAGCCCTTTGGTGGCCCTCCTGCGTTAGTAACGAGGATATCTAGTCCCCCTAGCTCTTCGATCGCGGATTGAGTTAGGTTGCCGGCAGCCCCCTTTACTAGTAGGTCACACGGTATAAAGCCCTCAGCATTAATTTCCTTGGCACACGCCGCGAGGGTTTCTGAATTCCGTGAGCTGATGATAACTCTAGCCCCTTCAGCAATAAGCTCCTGCGCCACTGCTTTGCCGAGTCCCTGTGATGAGGCAAATACGAGCGCCCGTTTTCCACGAATATTCAGATCCATAGTGTCAACACTCTTAAAGAGGTACGAGTAGTTACGGTTTATTAACTAACATCATCACCGTCATCAACCTCGAACTGATCCTCACTCTCGGAGCGCGGACGTCGATAGTGACGTAGGATGAAGAAGGCAGCGACTAGACCTAGGGCCACAAGGACAAACTTAAGATCACGCACCCACTTGATAATCGACTCATAGTTATTGGCGAAGGCGTAGCCAATCCCCATCATCAGCGGAGTTGTAATCAGGGCGGCTATGGCATCCATGATTACAAACCGAGCAAACGAGATGCGCACTGCCCCGCACATGAGGAATGTTGCGGTGCGAATATAAAATAGATGCCGAGCCACAAGAATTGTCAGCATCGTGCGTTTGTGCAGATTAGTGCGCATGGCTTGCAGACGCTTGGTGGAGATATGTCGCCGAAACCACTTTTTGCGAAAGAGCGTAGGCCCGGTCATCCAGCCGATTCGGTAGATTATAAGGTCACCGATAAGCAGCCCCAGATAGCAAGTGATTACCATTACCCAAGTATTAACCTGTGCCAAACTGCACAGCACACCAGCAGCAATCAGGGTCAAATCTTCAGGCGCAGGAACGCCGATTGAGCCTGCCAGTAACGCCACTAGAACTAGAACATAAGCAATAAAACCGTGAGCCCCAAGAATGAGATCAACCATGCCGCGAGTATACCCACTTCCGCTCTTGAGAGCAAAGTAGCCTAGCTGTTGAGATCCGGGGTAAAGCCCCTGCGCATCGTATTTTCAGCGATAACTCGCGGTTCCATGAACTGCAAAAGGTAGTCCTGTCCTCCAGCTTTGGAGCCAATACCAGAGAATTTAAATCCTCCAAAAGGCTGTCTGCACACCAGCGCTCCTGTAATGCCTCGATTGATGTAGAGATTGCCAACTCTGAATTCAGCACGTGCTAACTCAATATGCTCTGGATTGCGACTGAACACTCCACCGGTGAGGGCGTAGTCTGAGTCAAGTGCCATCTCCAAAGCCTCTTCAAAACTCTGGGCCGGCGCGCAGGCTACTATAGGAGCAAAGAGTTCATTGCGCCAAAGCATATGCGTCTTCGGTACGTCACGATATATCGTTGGCGGAACAAACCAGCCGGGACTCTTCGAATTTTCAGGTATATTTCCGCGAACGAGCAGGGGGACATCTGAGGTGCTGTCGATAACCGACGATATCCGCGTGAAGCTCTCTTGATCGATCACTGGCCCAAAAAAGCTTGCTGGGTCTGACGATGGCCCCACGGTCAGGTCTGCGGTAGCGGCAGCAAGTCGTGCTAGGAATGGCTCGTAGGCTGCACCAACTACAATCACTCGTGAACACGCTGAGCACTTCTGCCCGGCATAGCCGAATGATGAGCTGAGTACACCGCGTATTGCGTCATCAAAATCCGCATCCTCATCGACAATTATGGCATTCTTGCCACCTAGTTCGGCGACTACTCGCTTGATTCCTTGCTGACCCGGCTTGACTTTGGCAGCGCTGGTGATGATCTCAAGGCCAACTTCTCGAGAGCCGGTAAAGACTATCATAGATACTGCTGGATGCTCAACGAGAGCCCTTCCCACCTCCTCTCCACGACCAGGAAGGAAGGCAAAGCAATCGGCGGGAACCCCAGCCTGAATGATGAGTTTTGCCAGCTCGTGCCCGACTATGCTGGTCTGTTCGGATGGTTTAAAAACTACTGAGTTTCCGGTGACTAACGCAGCTGCAACCATGCCGCAGCCTATCGCTAGCGGGAAGTTCCAAGGTGCTATTACAGCCACGACCCCACGAGGTTGGTATAGATAGTAGTTGGCCTCGCCCAGCACCTCCTCGGTCAAAACAGGAGTCCCTAACCTGCGCATCTCTGAAGCGTAGTAGAGACAGAAATCGATCGCCTCTGCCACATCGGCATCAGAGTCGCGCCAGGGCTTGCCTGCCTCGCGAATAATGAGCGCTGTAAGGAATGAGGCGCGCTCCTTGATGAGCAGGCCGAGCTTCTCAATTATGGCGGCGCGCTCAGCATAGGGCCGCGATCTCCAGGCAATAGAACCCTTTGAGCAGACAGCTACGGCCCGTGCTGCCTGTTCCACAGATGCAAAGGACGTAGTGCCGAGATTAACTCGCCGATCGCTTGGATCTGTGCGCGTGACACTCTCTTTGCCAGGCTCGCTTATCCCGGCGATAATCGGCATCACTGAGAAGCCCTTGGACCGGATTTCATGTTCTAGAGCTGCCAACGCATCGGCCAGAGATCTCCGAACCTCTGGCATGGAGAAGTCCGCTAGGGGTTGATTCTTAAATTTGCTGGTGCTTGTCATACCAAATCCCTTTTAGTAAACCCACTGTTCATAATTCCCTACTCCATGAGCTAATCTCACTTCACAGTAACCCCTCAAGTCCCCTTAAAGTAATAAGGGGATTAATACTCGAGGTTGCATGCCACTGTGTTATCGGTCGTGGCAGCTTCCCCTGTATCTGGTTTGGCCCCTTCAACTCCTGGTTCAGTGCAGGTGACAGAGATACTGGATGTGTGGAGATCGGATGGAAGACTCTTGAATGATGGTAGTTCAGAGGGATTTTTGAGTAGGTTCTGCACCTCCGATCGCTCAAAGAATGTGTGTCTTAAGAACGACTCATTTGATGTGTTCTCCAGTAGACGACGAACTAGGTATCCCATCCCCGGTAATAGTTCTCCCAAAGGTACATACATTCGCGTTAGGTACCCTCTTTGAGCAAACGCCTGAGCGATCGGCTCAGCCATCCCGTAGAGAACTTGTATCTCGAAATCCTTATTAGTTAGTCCCTTACTTTCAGCGTAACAGCAGGCATGCGAGAGAGAGCGGATATTATGCGAACCAAATGCAGGTAAGCAGAGCTGAGTGTTGTCGAGCAGCACACGGCTGAGTTGTTCGTATGATGCATCTGAGAGACGCTTCTCTTCAAATAGCGGAAAGTCCCAGTGGTTTTGTGCACTGATAACTCGTTCCATGTCCCAGTAGGCGCCTTTGACCAAACGGATTGCGATCGGTGCCCCTCGGCTCTCTGCAAATTCAAGCATCTCTCTGACCCGTTCCGCAGCACCTTTAGCATAGGCTTGAATGACGATCCCTGGATAGGCCATGTCGCGGAATTCATCGGAACCAAAGACTCGCTTGAAGGTTTCGTAGATTATCGGATTATTACCTGAATCCTCCGCATCGATATATATCAGCGCGCCGTGCTTCTTTACTCGCCGTACTATCTCTCCGAGTCTATCACTCAGGATGTCGACGCTACGGTCAAAGTTAAGGCTGCCCGTTTGTGAGTATAGCGCTGAGAGTTTTACTGAGATGCACACTGGACTCGATTCACCGGGGTGCCCTGGTATTATCTGTGTCGCTTCACGCCACGAAGGGATCGACGCGCAAAAGGTCTCTAGAGCATCAAGGTATCGCTGCTGATATTCAGCGGCCTCTCCCTCACAGACACAAAACTCACCCAGGAGATCTACAGTGAAAGAGAATCCTTGGCCACGAAGTTTACGCAGAACTGGCAATGCCTTCTGCGGCGTATGGCCGGCGATAAAAAGATTGGCCATCTGCTGTACGCCGAAGGTAACAGCCTTCGCCGCAAGCTGTGTTCCCAACTTGCTCTTTGACCATCCCACCACCCATCCAAGCGCTGGGTGAATCCTGTTTGCTGGCCCAGTTAAGTACTGCTGTACGTGTTCAGCGATCGATTCCGGAGTTTTGAGAGTTGGTAGGACATCGACGAGTCGAAATAGATTTACTTTGAATTCCGGTTGAGACATCGACCACTGCATCATTCGAGCGTTCCAAAAGCGAACCTCAAGTGGTGAAATATGAAAGTCTTCTAAATCTCTAAAGACCCCCATGCCGAAATCTATAATCTGCTGGTTAAGTTCAGCTGACAGTGCTATCTGTTCCATGCCGTATGTCCCATGCTGCCGCTGCTAGCGACGTGTGTAGTGATTGCAAAAGTCCGCGCCAGTCAGACTGGCAAGGCTTTTGCTTTAACCTAAAAAGAGCAGTTAAGTTGAACAAACATGGTGCAGGTGGTTAAAAGAACGTTGGATTTTGAACTTTTCGGAGGCGCAACCCTGGCACCGTCAGGGATGCGCCTCCGAAAACTCAAAAGGCAAAGTGATCTCAGTCACATGCGCCATATTTAGAACTGCAACCGCTGAATTTGGGCTTAAAGCAAAAGCCTGGCATATTCTACTGGCACCGAGTTCTGCAAATCGCTAATCAATTGACAGGCAATAAAAACCTTAGAAATACGCGGCTATTGGGCAGATTTACCAGGAATGATGGGCCAGCGCAAGGAAGTTTTTGTCGGCTATTACGGTATCCTACAAAACCGCCTGCTGAGTAGTATGGCCACGGACAGATAGGCAATATTTCTTTAATGCAGCAGCGATACATTCCTTAGAAAAATCGGATCCTTCCGCGGGATAAACCAGATCCCTTGTGCGCCCAGAGAACGGCACCTGTACTTGGCCGTGTATACTCATCTTTACGTAAAAATCGCGGATAGCTAAGTTAACGAGATCGCCGTCACCGAATACCGGTGAGAATTCACTAGCTACCGTTGCTGCGTCTTCAGCTCCGATCCGGAAAGATAACAGGTTGGCTATATTGCCAAAGATCGTTTGACGGATCTGCTTCGGCAGCTGATTTAGATACTGGTTTGCGAACGTTAAGCTCAGGTTGTATTTACGCGCTTCGCTTAATATCTCACCAAAAGACTCGGTTGCAAAGTTCTGAAATTCGTCTACGTAGAGGTAAAAATCCTCGCGGTCCTCAGCAGGTATATCAGCACGCGACATCGCCGCTTCATAAATCTTCCAGATTAGCATCGAACCAAGCAGTGATGCATTGTCTGAGCCGAGCACCCCCTTTGAAATTTTTAGCAAAACAATCTTGCGACTGTCCATGAACTCGCGGAAGTTAAAAAGGTTGTTCGACTGTCCAAGGATATGGCGCATGGTCTCGGTTGCAAGTAGTTCATCGAGACGGTTGAGGAGTCTTGAAATAGGTCCCTGTTCAAATTCTTTGCGGTGAGTTGCAAACTCACGAAGCCAAAATCGCTTTACCGATTCATCACGCGCTTGTCGAACGATTTCGCCTCGAAAGCGTTCATCAGACAACATCTTTCTAAGTGACACAAGATTGCAGCCAGGGATAGCTACAAGACCTAACACTGCGTAGCGCAATACATGATCCATACGCTCGGTCCAGTCACTGCCGCATGTGCGTTTAAATGAATCAAGAAAGCTCATCGCTACACGTAGTCTGAGATCGGGGCGAACTGGAGCCATAGGATTAAAACTCGGAGCAAAATCAGGGTTGCCAGGATCAAAAAGCACTACGTCACTAACTCGGTGGCGTGGAACGAGGCGCAGAATGTCATCGATCAGGTCTCCATGTGGGTCGAGTACCGCGCATCCGTATCCCTTCTCCATGTCATCTTGTACAAGAAGCTGCATCAGACACGATTTGCCGGTGCCGGATTTACCCATAATGTATAGGTGGCGTCTTCGATCTGCTCTCTGAAAACCAAAATGGAGCTCGTGATCCCGATAGTTAGTATGAGCTATATCTCCAACGTTCGGGTCTTTCTTAGAGGCCGGAACATCTGGGGGCGCTGGAGCTTTCTTTGAGAGCACCTGAGCGGTTGCCACTTCGCCAAGTGACGGCGGATAGTAAAGAGAGGAGAGCTCGCGACTTGAAAAACGGTAGGGTCGAACAAAGCGACGCTCTCTAACTTTTGCGAGCATCTGGCTACCCGAATCTATGTCGGTCATCTTGAATCTGTTGTAATCATCCTGGCTAAAAGCTTTCATCGAATCGGCCAGCATCTTGACGTGGCCGCTCAAGCGATCGTACGTGACTTTTTTCTCCTTGGCGCTAGCTCCAGGAGGTAGATGGCTAAAAGCTGATAATCGGTAGTTGCACCAGAAAAGTCTCGAAGCGCACTTTGCGTCGATTTTTGTATTTACGTTGAGGGCCAGATCCTTTTTGAGGTACTGACGGAGGTAAAAGAGATCCCTAATTCGCGCGTTGACTCTTGAGTTCCACAGATTCAGGTTTGACCACGTGCTGTCTTTAATTGGCCGCACGATAGTTTGAATTAAAAAGCAATCGGTATCAGGGATCAGCTGAAGTGGCATAAGCATCGGGACGAGCGAGCTTGATTTAAAGGCTTTCCAATCCTGGATCGGGTATACATCAGGACGCACCAGTCGTAGATCTGCTCCACAAAACACCGTGCTTGAAGTAATCTTATCTGTGTAGTCCTCGATATCGAGCACCTGGCTGTCGCCTAGCCATGAGTAGATCCCCGTAATAAGTGCGTCGATTATCTCGTCATCGCCTGCCATGCAGAAGTAGATGGTGCGACCACTAAGGTACATCTCCAGCGAAAATGGTTCCCACATGCTCTCTGCCAACTCATCAAGCTGATGCTCGAAGTACTTGCAGTTCATCATCTCGCGCTTGGTCATGTAAAGCGCCTGACCTGGATCCCACGACTGTTTGGGGATATGAATGCAAACAACTCTCATAGTGCCGGTACTTATAGCTCTTTTGGCGGTGCCTTCCGTCTCACTCTATGTAACTTCTTTTGGAGAGACTACTGATAATCAAACGGTGCCTATCGCAATTTTAGGGAGTACACGCTCACTATTATAGTTTAGATCGGGGGTGATAATCCAAAAAGGGAGGATTTTTTGATACTGGACATCGCCTGAGTAGTGGAGGTTTATGTAACCACCTGTTTATATTGCTTTTGTTCGCGTATTCCTGCTACTCAATCAGTGGTTAATTTAGCCTCTCTGGAGCTAACAGCTAAAAAAGCGCGCCAAAAGCTCACCTATAGCCGTGCCTGAGCCGTAGAGAACTATATGAGGAATAATTCCTCTGACCAGCGGTGGTTACGTTGGGTAAACAGGGATGTAGTATGAGTATCGCTTCGGAATTACTTCACAGCACGAGCAAACGAGTTAATAAGCCTGGAGGGCGGATTAAGGAATTTGATCCCCTGCAGCGTCTTGTTGCGCTCGACAATGTTGTTTACGGGCTTATATCTGAGCATGAACCTTCAGGGGGAACAGCAGACATGCTTCGGGCAGACCTAAAGATTATGCACCTTTCGGGGCTAGTAGACAGGCAAAGCGATACAGTTGTCACTCGTGTTTGCAAGCAAGCAGCCCAAGTAATGGCAGAACTGATTCGGGTGCTACCGAGAGAACGGTAATAGTCCCAAACAATCCTCAAGAAATGGAGCAGAACACGGCAGATGCGTTGTTCTGCTCTAAATAAACGACGGCTCATCGCGGCATCGATTGGGGGCCAAATGACAGCTGATGTGGCATGACCCATGGTTTTCAGTGATGAATCACGTATTTCCGCGTGAACGTCCACGTTTACGTGCACGAGCATGTTCACATCCGGAAACGCCAATTCTACCCACTCGATTCCTCGAAGAGCCTAATCCGTATTTTTTACCAAGTTCTCTGCGCTCGCCGTGAAAAATGGTCATAAAAAGGCCATCCATGGCCTATTTCCTCATCGCCTACAGTTTGTGTGGGACCCATAGTGCCCACACAAACTGTAGGCTCCAAATTCCTCCGCTGCGCTTCGGAATTTGCAAGTGCTTCCTTGCACTCGCTCGCCCGAATCTTGCACTTTCGTGCAATATTCGGGCTAGATAACTAACTAATTGCAAGCATGCGCTCGAGGGCCACCCGAGCTCTCGCTGCGACTTCGGTTGGTACATCGATCTGCTGTTCGTTGTCGCGTAGAGCTCGCAATGTGTCCTCGAGGGTGATCTCGTTCATATGCGGGCATCGAATGCTACAGAGTCTCAGTACGTCCTTGGAGGGATTCTCAGCTATAATATTGTCCGCCATGCTGCATTCGGTCAGGAGTAAAAAATGTGGCGCATTTGAGTTCTTTACAAACTCAACCATTCTAGAGGTGCTTTGTGAGTAGTCTGCGGCATCCACGACATCCGGCGGACACTCTGGATGAGCTAGGACTGCTACGCCTGGAAACTGCGCTCGGATTGAACGTATATCCTCTACAGTGAATCGTTCGTGAACCTCACATGATCCACGCCATCCGATAATTACGTTAGGTGAGTCAACTTTTTCTTGTGGAGTTGGAAATAGGATCGTCTTACCGCTCTCCTTGGCCACGTTAGCGGCAAGAAACTGATCCGGCAGAAATATAACGGTATCTGACTTTAATGACTGAACGACCTTTACCGCATTTCCCGAAGTGCAGATCACATCAGACTCAGCTTTAACGTCAGCGTATGTATTTATATAAGACACAACCGGCACCCCTGGATATCGCGCCCTGAGTGCTCGCACATCGGCAGCTGTAATGCTTGAAGCCAGTGAGCAGCCTGCAACTTTTGCTGGCAGAAGAACGGTACGGGTTGGATTGAGTATCTTTGCAGTCTCAGCCATGAAACGAACACCGCAGAAGATGATCGGATCGCAGGTGGTCTCGGCGGCTCTGCGCGAGAGTTCAAGCGAATCCCCAACTATATCTGGAACGGTGTGAAAGAGCGCTGGCTCCATGTAATTGTGCCCAAGAATGAGCGCGCCACGCTCCTTCTTGAGTCTGTTAATCTCAAAGACAAGTTCGGCCTTGATCCTAAGCTCTACCTCGGGCACAACCCGCGCTAGCTTGGCCTGCATAAGATTGAACGTTTCCTGAACTGTTAAAGCATCAATTCCCATAATTTGAAAACCCCTCGATTTGGGCTGCCAGGTGTATTACTAATTTTTCTCCAGCATGCCGGACACTGAAAAATTAGTAACTACTCACCGGTTTTAACCTAAATTCGGCAGTTAAGGAGCACGAAAATGGCGCAGGTGGCTAAAAGCACACAGGATTTTGAACTTTTCTTAAGGCGCAACCCTGATGGTGCCAGGTTTCAAGCCTCCGAAAAGTTCAAAATCCCTGATACTTTTAGCCACCTGAACCATTTTTATCCTCTCTCATCCTCCTTAACTGCCAAATTGAGGATAATTCTTGTTTTTATCCCGCCTCGGCCGGCTATTACTAATCCTCCACTTGGCCGTTTGTCTGGTATCCAAGAAAATATTAGTATAGCGTTTTTCAGAAGTCCTTAGCGATATAAAGCGCTAAGAAAACGTCATTGATTCGCGGATACGAATCAAAACAACAACCGATAGTGATGTAGAGCAAAAGCCTGGGCATTTTTACTGGCAGGAAACTTTTTTCACATCACTATTCCGTATTTTTCACGAAGCTCGCTGCGCTTGCCGTGAAAAATGTTCGGAAAAAGGCCATTCATGGTCTTTTTCCTGATCGCCTACTGTTTGTGTGGGACCCATAGTGCCCACACAAACTGTAGGCCCCAAATTCCTCCGCTGCGCTTCGGAATAGCTGTTCTGTTTCTGCGCATCTTTTACGACGAGCTTCGCGAAAAAAATGGGGTAGTTCCCCTCCAGCTCCTAATTGATTCGTGCAGCGAACGCCGCAGAGAGCCTACTGATTGAGAGCCCACGCCAGAGTAGCGCGAAACTTCTAGCTGATCGAGAGCAGAAATAAGAGCTAGAGCGTTTGATTGCTCCTTTGAGTAAGAGCGTATAGCAGCGCGGATCTGGTCAAAAGTGGCAGCTGGTTGTAATCCAGGCAGGGCACCGATAGCCCAACTCCGGACACAGCTCTCTAAATCATCAAGAGTATTTGCTTTGGAGATCTCTCTAAGGAATTCGGCACGAGATGCCTGAGCTGCTGAGGGCCTAAGAGCTATCAACACGAGACCTACTAGTACTATAGCCACAGCCAAGATAAGTAAAGATAGCTGTATACTCACTCGTTGGGCAAGCTGCTCCCACCAGGTCTGCTCCAGGTAAGGCATAGTGGCTGCTGCAGCAAGAGTGTTTTGTTGACTGGCCTGATCTGATTCGGTAAGAGCGGAAGCGGCACTTGTGGAATTTGGGGTTGGTCCGATTACATTGGCTGGATTGATGTTGGCACTATTTGAACCACCACTTTGCTGAGAAAGCGGATTTCCAGAGACCACCAACGAGATATCCGCTGAGGTGGCTAGTTTATATGACTCTGAATCGGGATCGAAGTAGGTGATGCTTATCCCCGGAATGCGGATAAGACCCGGCTGTGTTGGCACGATCGAGTAATTAAAAGTCTTGTGTGTTGTTAGCCGATCCTGGCTCGTATCGTGCTTGACAGTTGTTTGGCCATCGTAAAGCTTGACTCCGGGTGGTGCGTTAAGAGTAAGCAGTTTGACCGGATTGAGGTGCCCTGTGCTTGAGATCGTAATCGAGATATTCTTGCTCTCGCCGACTCTTAAGGGTGCCTCAGAGAAGTTTGCAGTGATTGAGGTGTTGCCAACGAGTGTGAGCCCGCGGGTGAACTGATTCAGATCGGGAGGGAGTGGGGGAAGCGGTTTGATGGTTAATGAGAGGTCATTAGATGTAAGCTTCTGTTCCTGAATCACAGTTCGCTGAAAGAAACTCTGAAAAAAATCATCGCTAAAAGGATCTAGGCTACCAAAAGGATTGCTGCGTTTGGTCACCGGCACTTGAACGAGAGCGTGGCGTGCGGGGATCGCCAACTTACCAGATTTGAGCGCAAACATGGCGCGAATAATCTGGGCTGATCCATACTCCACTCCATTGACAGTTCTTTGAGCATTATGGCCATCGGATATCATCTCCTGCCAGAAACCGTCGGCCGCTTCATCGTCGATCCGCACTCCTCGCAGGTTGATTCGTGTATACACAGTGATGGCATTTACAATCTGCTGTCCGACATATGCCGATTCCGGCGAGGCGCTTTGGCGCATGAAAAACTTCTCAGAGCCAGCACTGGGAGACGGCGCCTGCTGTCCCGTTGAACTCTTAATCGACACTGCAATCGGAGCAGCAGAGAGGAGCTGGCCAGAAACATCTACCTGTACCTCAGGGGTCTGTAGTTGGCCTTCGCGTTTAGGGCTTAGTTGATAGACAAACTGTTGACGCGAGTGCACCTGACCGTTGAGGATCGTTACTGAGGTCTTCGGTCCGAGTAATTGAATCTCAAAGTCTCCTCCTGCGGCTATCTGTGGAGTTATGCGTTCCTGCGAGCCCTCAAAGGTAACGGTGAAGATAAAGAGATCATCTATGTGTCCTGACTGTGGGGTGATCTCTGAGCGCAGTGAGTTTTGCGCAGAAGAACGCACCCAGGGCGTCAGCATAAAAATAGCTACACAGAGACTTAGTAGGAATCGTTTTGTAAGAAGCGCGTACATGGCTAGGCTTGAAGGTCTTGAGTCTAGATCGTAGCTTTTCTCTACCATGTTTGTCCACCAACAGATGGAGTGCCACGGTACCTTCGCACCAGCAGAGGCGAATCAGGCAGAGAATCAAGCCAGGCTTGAGCTTCTGGGATAGACTCAGATGTCGCCGGATCTGGTAGCGGAGATGCGGCAGATGGAGGCGATGTGTCTGGATCGAGTGATTCCTTTAGCCGCTCTTGAGGAGTTGCCTGGTTCTGCGGTAGGGCTGAGTTTGTCGCAACTGGGCTCACTGTTGCACCTACTGCTTCAGCAGTGGTGGTTGATTTGGCTGTTGCTGTTGCATGTGGTGAGTCGGATGAGGGGCTTGTTGTTGCGACTGCCGATTGGTGCGTGGCAGATGTTGGAGTAGTATCGGGTGTTTCAGGTGCAGGCGATGGTGTGGGTGAGCCGTCATGCTGAGAATCCTGCGGAGAAGGAGAGTTATCAGGACTTGGAGATGGAGCGGCTGATGACTGCGATGGAGAGGTTGGCGCCGGTGTCGGTGTCGGTGTGGGAGTCGGTGTGGGTGTGGCGCTAAGTTGTTGTTCGAGGAGTGCGCGAGCAACGGCAACGTTGTGAAGAGCCGCCTCATCGCCCGGTTTAACATCTAGAGCTCGCCAATAGGCGTCGATCGCTTCGGTGTAACGGCCGGACGAAAGCAAGGCGTTGGCCTCGTTGTAGGTGTTCTCAAAATACTCACGACCAGAGGAGCTTGAATCCGCAAGTTTGCGAAATGCCTGCGCACTCTCTTCAAAACGCCGTAGCCGGTGTAGGGAGCTGGCCAGACCAAACAGTATCGCTCGGTTGGATGGTGCCCGCTTCAGCGCAGCTGAATACTCATCGAATGCCCTTTGAAAATCACCGCTTTTGTATGCCTCAAAAGGGGATTGCGAGAGGAGTGCAAGTTCAGAATGCGAAGGAGTAGGTGTTTGTGCCTGCGCAGAGCGGATCTCGGAGTAGCCAAGCTCGTGGCAAAGTAAAATTAGTGGAATTACGAGAAGAGGATTAGTGCGACGGCTAGCCGAGGCGAGGATCAGTCCCACGAGGGCCAGCAGGGCTAACCAGGGCCCGAGCTCTCTGTATGTTCGAATCTGGTTCTTGTGATGGGATGAGGCACCGGTGTGGAGCGTTGATGGAGTTGAGAGTATTTGAATGTCGGTATCATCTAAGCTTGTTCGAACGTAGCGTCCGCCTCCTGCTGAGGCGATAGCCTTTAGAGGCTGCTCCTTGAGTGCGCTCACTATAGGCCGACGAGATCCATCAACGAGCGGAGCACCATTTGGCAGGGTAATCGCAGCGCCAGCTGGTGTACCTATGCCAAGCACGTCGATGCGAACGCCGCGCCCCACTATATCCTGAATGAGGGCGGTTTGATCGAGAAAATTATCCTCTCCGTCAGAAATTAAAATAAGGCGTGAGTGCTTAAGTGCGACCTCGTCGAGACGGCCGAGCGCTGCTATGATGCCAGCCTTAAGGTTTGAGCCGAGGCTGGTTACGAGTTCGGGAGATAGTATCTCAATAAACTGGGAGAGTACTCCACGATCTGTTGTAACTGGGCAGATGGTATACCCATCGCCAGCAAACACGGTGATCCCAAAGCCTACCGCAGAGCCATTTGTACTGAGAGCCTGAACGAGATCCTTGATCTTACGTTTAGCGAGTTCCAGGCGCGAAGGCGGTAGATCCTGGGCGTACATACTTCGACTGATATCAACTAGAAATATTACATCATCGCCGTTACTATCTGCTTCGATATCCTCCCAACCCCAGAACGGCCTGCTGATCGCTAGAACAAGAATGATCGCCGCACAAAAACTAACGTAGCGTCGCAGCGTGGCGATCTCTGGCCTTGGCAGTCCCAAGGCCATACGAACTTTGGTACGCGCCCCAGATGCGCGCCACTCAAAAAATATCGCTATAACCACCAATGCAATCGTCATCAGGCTTGCTGGGCTAAGAAGACCAAAGTGGTTAAAGAGGGTGATTCCACTAACGGCGCTCATTATGGCAACCTCCGGAAGATCGAGGTTTGTAGGATCATTGAAACAAGCAGGCACAAAAGAGCAAAACAGGCCCAAGGCGCAAAGAGTTCGTGGATAATCGGCTTTTCAGGTTGTTGAGACTCAGTCTGATCGAGGGCATCGATCTCACGGTAGACATCCTGGAACTTCTCGAGAGATGTAGCGTTGAAGTATACGCCTCCAGTGAGTCGAGCGATCTCTTGCAGCGTTTTTTCATCAAATTCAGCCTTTGATCCCGGCATCTGTCCAAGTAATCCACCAAAGGTACCCTGTCCGAGCACAACCTCGCCCGTTCCGATTCCGATTGTGTGGATCTGAATCCCGAATTCCTTGGCGATCTGCGCTGCTTTGAGCGGGCTGACCTGCCCCGCCGTATTTACTCCGTCGGTCATGAGGATAATCGCCTTGCTCTTCCCCTCGACGTCACGGAGACGCTTAAGGCCAAGACCTAATCCATCGCCGATAGCTGTACCATCGCCTGCCATGCGTGGTTGCAGTTGAGCAACGAGCTGCTCTACGAGAAGTGTATCGCTGGTAAGGGGGCTCTGGAGGTATGAAGTGTTGCCGAAAACTACCAAGCCTACCCGATCGCCTCGTCTTGAACGTACATATTCGGCAACCACCGTCTTGACCCCCTCCATGCGCGAGGTGACCCCTAGCTTGGTTGGAAAATCCTCTCCTGACATGCTGTTGGAGGCATCAATAACTAGCATGATGTTACGCGCAAGCTTCGGTTGCTCAACGATTGACACCATCTGCGGACGAGCGGCCGCAACGGTGAGTAGCGCGATAGCTGCAACCTCAAGCAAAAAAAGACACGGATAGCGCAGGCGCAGGCGTAAAGTGGATGGGAGACTACGTAACATTGAAGCGCTTGAGGCAGTGACGCTATCGGCTTTGGTCTTACGAGACCAGAGACGCAGCACTACGTACACAAGAGGTGCCATAAAGGCTACAGGGAAAGCAAATGTCATGATGGCCGAAATCTCCTTACGTGGGATTCGATTTCGTCGATCAGCTTGGATTGCAGTTGCTGTAATCCTGAGAGGTCTTTGGAGCTTGTCTGCGGGGCATAAGAGTGCTCTTCAAGCGTTGCCAGTTGGCTTAGGAGAGGCGCTAGTGAAACATCTGCTTTATTCGAGCTTTGCAGTAGCGTGCTGGAGGCCGATCTAAGTTCGCTACACGACATTGTAGCCACCTCTTTGGATACATACGGAGTAAGAACTCTGCGAACTAGGCGTGTTACGAGATCGAAATTATGCCCAATTTCGCCAGTATCAGAGCATTGAGCGGCTGCGGCGCGGAGTTCGTCAATTAACACCCGAAGAGTCGCCTGCATTGAATGAGCGCCCGGTGTGCGGCGTCTAAAAGAGATGTAGCCCAGCACTCCAAGTGAGCACGCTGCAAGAGCGATCCACGCTAAGCCAGTCGGCACCAGTGCGCCTGGTCTGGGGTCGATGATATCAAATGGCGTGGGGATCGGAGTATTCATGGTTACCGCGAGAGCCTCTGCACTCGCTCCGTCATTAATTGTACGAGGGGTTGCGCTGTGTTGTCTGTAACCACTATGTGATCTGCTCCGCACTGCCTGGCGATATCCCTGACATTATCGCGGCGCTTTTTAAGGACTGTTGCCCAGGCTTGTTGAACCGATCGGCTGCTTGTATCGACTATGCAGATCTCCCCGGACTCAGCATCCTGAAAGGTAACTAGACCAAACGTCGGAAGGGAAGCGAGTGCAGGTTGTAGCTGAACAAGAATCACATCGTGTCGCATTACCAGTTTGCGAAGCCCAGCGGAGAAATCTTGGCATTCAAAATCAGAGAGTACGAAGACTATGCTCGGTTTGTTCAAGGTTCTTCCGAGGTGTTCGCAGGCAGCGTTTAGATCTGTAAGCGAGGAGTTTTCGGAGTGCGCGTTGTTCAGAGCCGAGAGGATACGCGCAAACCTCCTTGGTCGTGCCGATGGCGGGATAAATTCTCCTGGAGATTTTGCAAAGAGGAGAAGTCCTAGCAAATCGTTGCCGCTTTGGGTGAGAGAACCGACCAGCGAGCAGAATTCAAGGGCCTTGACACTAGCTTTATTGCCGAGCTGCGCCCGCATTGATGGGCTGGTGTCGACAGCAAGCATGACTCGAAGTTGGCGCTCCTCCTGGTAAGACTTGATAAAAACCGTGCCTGTTCGAGCGGTCGCCTTCCAGTGGATGTGCTTTATGTCATCGCCAGGTTGATACTGGCGCAGATCCGAGAACACTAATCCGGAGCCACGGAATGCGGAGCGGTACTGCCCTAGGAGATCCCCGGTTACCAGTTTGCGCGAGCGCAATTGCAGTCGCTTCAGCTCTGCAGGTAGCGTGGTCAAGCCAGCGGGTGACATAGCGAGCCTCTCACATTAAAAAACACTTAGCGGCTAGGGCACTGTTACCGAAGCTAGGAGTGTTTTTACACACTCATCACTGTTGATGCCGCGAGCTTCAGCTTCAAATGTCACCAGAACGCGGTGACGGAGCACGTCAGCCGCGATCTCTTTAACATCATCAGGGGTGACAAATGTTTTGCCCTTAAGAAATGCATGCGCCCTTGCGCACACCTTAAGGGCGATACTAGCTCGAGGAGATGCTCCCCATTCAATTAAACCTTTTAGTCCATAGGCGTCGGCCGAGCGGGTGGCGTGTATCAGTGAAACGATGTAGCGATCGACCTTGGGGTCAGAGTACACCTGTTGACATTGAGTTCGTAGCGCTGTTAACGCCGAGATGGGAATCACGCGAGAAAGCGGCTGTTGTTCAGTTGTTTCTTGCGCCGCCATGCCGATAATCTCAACCTCCTCGTCAAACGAGGGGTAGTCAATCACGATCTTCATCAGGAAGCGGTCAACTTGGGCTTCTGGGAGGGTATATGTGCCCTCTTGTTCGATCGGATTCTGCGTCGCTAGCACAAGAAAGGGGCTTGGAAGTTTGAAGGTCTGCTCGCCTATGGTTACTTCGCGCTCCTGCATAGCTTGAAGAAGTGCGGACTGCACCTTAGCAGGAGCTCGATTGATCTCATCCGCCAGCAGTAAATTAGTAAATACTGGGCCCTTGCGAATCACAAAGTCACCGCTCTGAGGTCGGTATACCTCTGTGCCGATGACATCCGAGGGCAGAATATCTGGTGTAAATTGAATTCTAGACATCTGAGCATCAATGACTTGAGTGAGCGCCAAGAGCGTGCGGGTTTTGGCCAGGCCTGGCACTCCTTCAAGGAGGATGTGTCCATCTGCAAGTAGGGCAATCAAGAGTCGGTCAATTAGGCGATCCTGGCCTATAATTCGCTTATGGAGTTCGTTTTTTATACTTGAAACGATCTGGGCTGGTTGTGCTTGCGCTGTAACTTCCATGTGCTTGTTGGTCTCTCTTATCGTAACGAGTCTGTGTCTTTTGACCGTAATCTGAACCTGATTACAATAAGCCTAACCACTTAATTCGACAATATTTTATCAGGGCATCAGGGCATCGCAGTTCTTCCGCTATCTACTTAGAAACGTTAGAAGTTTCAAAAAGAAAAAAATGTGCGGGCAGATGAAGTTTAACTTAACCTAAAAACAGCAGTTAAGGAGGATGAAAATGGCGCAGGTGCTCAAAAGCACCAAGGATTTTGAACTTTTCTTCAGGCGCAACCCTGGCACCGTCAGGGTGAGCACCGAAAATTCAAAAGCCGCAGTGATTTTAGCCAGATGCGCCGTTTTCGGGCCCGCAACTGCTGAATTTAGGTTGAAGGCTAGGTGAGGAGTGACGTAACCTACATCGCGGGGTTTGATAGGTTATGGCGTTTTTCAAAAGTCCGTAGTGACATAGCAGCTTTTGGAAAACGCTATCGATTCGCGGACGTAAATCAAAACAACAACCTATAGTGATTTACGGCAAAAGCCTTGCCAGTTTTACTGTCACGGACCTTTGCAGGTCACTGTAGCCATAGAAAAGACCGTGAGCGAGACAGAAAAAACTAACCGTGACAGTTATCAGCGTAGAAGCGATGGTAGAGAAGCCGCACCTCATCTGATAGGTAAAGCCGGGAATGAGAGACTCTACTCATTTTTGTGGGGAGTAGTGACAGTAGCTGCAATTATTATCTGCATCTTGGCAGGGATGTACTCCAAGCGTTATTTAAATCGGGAATTTATCGGTGAGCAGACTAGGGCTATCGAGCAATGTCGCCAAAACCCGCGCAGTAGCCCGCAGTTGTGCGAGCGGCTGTCTAAGGCTCGGGGCGAGGTAGAGCGGTCGAATTACACATCAACACTACGTGGACCACAGCAGCCACCATATTACTTTTCAGATCACAATGCCGATCTCACTCCCGCTTTTAATTAGGCGTAGAGCTGCGGAAAAGCTCTACGCCTAAAAAGAGCAGATGCGCCGTTTTCGAGCCCGCAACTGCCGAATTTAGGTTCAAAATATTTCGTAACTACTCACCGGTTTTAAACGTTGTGGTTCATGCTTCATGTTTCAATATCACCATTTCGTTGTTCATTATTTCTTGTCATCCCCTGATTGGGGATGCAGTATTTTGGGTGAGTAGTTAACCTAAATTCGGCAGTTGCGGGCCCGAAAACGGTGCATCTGGCTAAAATCACTGCG
>CAZZLV010000001.1:0-50670 GCA_964655155.1 uncultured Bdellovibrionales bacterium | reverse complement strand
ACGTTGGAAGTTTCGAAAAGGATAAAAATGTGCGGGCAGATGAAGTTTAACTTAATTATCTCTGTAACTTCCGCATATTTTTGGCCTCTTAGAGATAGAGAGAACTGCGACGCCCTAGCCGCAGTTTGAGTCAGACAGCCAAATAGACCAAACGCCAAACAGAACGTTTTGTAAGGAAACTGCTCCGCACATGGCTACCAATGGCAAAAACAGGGAGTATCTCTCATGGGGACGCTATCCAAGACCTCAAAACCAGCGCACCCTGGCCATACGTTCGCTCTCTGAGCCGCTTCCCATTTCAGGGCCCTTGCACACAGTTTTGCCATACGGACTGGGCAGAAGCTACGGCGACAGTTGCCTAAATGATGAAAACTCAGTCATCCCGATGGCGCATTTCGACAACTTTATTGCATTCGATTCTAGCAACGGAATCGTATGTGCGGAAGCTGGCACGAGCCTGGCAACCATCCTTGAGACATTTGTGCCCCGCGGCTGGTTCCTGCCAGTTTCTCCAGGCACAAAATTTGTGACGCTCGGAGGTGCAGTTGCAAACGATATCCACGGCAAAAATCATCATGTGGCTGGAACTTTTGGTAGACACGTGCGGCGCTTTGAGCTTCTGCGCTCTACAGGCGAGCGAATCGTATGCTCGCCTAGAGAAAATAAGGAGCTCTTTTCTGCAACTATCGCTGGACTAGGCCTGACTGGATTAATAACCTGGATCGAGATCCAGTTAATTCCAATCCGATCACCGTATCTCAACACACTTACTACTAAGTTCCGCAACCTTGATGAATTTTTCGATATCTCCAAAGAGAGCGACTCGCTTTTTGAATACAGCGTCTCATGGGTAGATTGCACATCTGAGGGGCCAAACCTCGGACGCGGCCTCTTTATGGCCGGCAACTTCTCTGAGCGCACCAAACCCGGAAATCGATCGAATCGATCGCTGCCATTTCCATGTGAAGCGCCTGGATGGTTACTTAATTCACTATTTATGAGGAGCTTTAATACTCTTTACTACAACAAGCAAAGGTCGCGAGTTGTTGAGGGTCTCACCCACTACGAGCCGTTCTTCTATCCGCTTGATGCTATTCTCAACTGGAACCGAATGTACGGACGGCGCGGATTCTTTCAGTATCAGCTAGTCGTTCCTTTCGAGCAGGATCGGAGTATTATAAAAGAGATCTTTACCCGTATAACCCGATCAAAACGGGCCTCGTTTCTAGCCGTCCTGAAGACTTTTGGAGATATACAATCTCCGGGCATGTTATCGTTTCCCAGAAAGGGAGTAACGCTAGCGCTTGATTTTCCAAACGAAGGCACCCCGACCCTCGAACTAATGAACGAGCTTGATGCGATTGTATTTGCAGCAGGGGGCGCCCTGTATGCAGCGAAGGACGCTCGAATGTCGCCTGAGGCATTTGTCGCATCTTACCCACGCCTCCAAGAGTTCGTCCAACACATAGACCCTGCTTTCTCTTCGAGCTTCTGGCGCAGAGTTCGGCAATGATTTAGACAATGATTTGGAGCTTTGATTACCGATGAAGAAGGTTATGATTATCGGTGCAACTTCAGCTATCGCTACAGAAGTTGCGCGAGAATTTGCAAAGAGTGGCGCATCTCTTTTTCTGTTGGCACGTAATGAAGTGCGGCTGGAGAACCTGGCAAACGACCTGCTCGTGAGAGGAGCGCTGGAAGTTCACACGGCGAGTTTTGATGCCCATGACCTTTCTTCGCACGAGCGTCGCCTTGAGCAAGCTATGAGCATAATGCAAGATCTGGACGCAGTGCTGATTGCGCATGGAGACCTCCCCGATCAACACGAGTGCCAGAGGACGTATCAAAAAGCACAGGATGCCTTACGTTCAAATCTGCTGAGCCCTATAGCATTCCTATCCTGGCTAGCTAACTACTTCGAGACCCGCGGCAGTGGCAACATAACTGTAATCTCCTCAGTAGCTGGCGACCGGGGCCGCCAAAGCAACTACATTTACGGTGCTGCTAAAGGGGGACTATCTACCTTTTTACAGGGTCTTCGAAACCGCCTGGCCCACTCGGGAGTATCAGTTACCGCGATTAAACCGGGATTTGTTGACACTCCAATGACCCAACATCTACCTAAGGGAGCCTTGTTTGCTCATCCAGCTACGGTTGGCAAACGGATTCACAGAGCTATGATTAGGGGCGAAAATATCGTCTACACCCCATGGTTTTGGCTACCGATCATGCTGGTAATTAAGCACATCCCCGAGGCTTTATTTAAACGCATGAAGCTCTAACCCATGTTTTTCACAAATACCACTGAGGTAGCCGAAAAAACATGCGGAAAAAAGCCATCCATGCTCTTGCTAACCCAAATATTGCCTGTTCGTGCTACGTTTGGGCTAAGGCCCTAGCCCGAATATTGCACGAAAGTGCGAGATTCGGGCGATCAAGTGCAAGGAAGCTCTTGCAAATTCCGAAGCACAGCGGAGGAATTTGGAGCATTTTCACGGAGAGCGCAGCGAGCTTCGTGAAAAATACGCCCTAGACTTCGAGCAGGAAGTTTATCTGCTTAATCAGCAAAGACTCTGCACGAAATTTCTCACAGAACATATCTGCTCCGCGCTCAAGCGATACAAATTCGAGATCCTCTCCACAGGCTGTGAGCATGATGACCGGTACATTGGCTAAGCCCCAGTCTGGCTCAATACCTCTAAGAGCCTCCAAAAATTCGAATCCATTCATCTCCGGCATCTTATAGTCAGATACGATTAGGTCAACCGGCCGTTCACCAAGTACATCGAGCGCCTCTGTAGCAGAGTTAGAAGCTATGACCCTAAATCCCCCACGCTCGATAACACGCTTGAGAAACTTTAACTGCTCAGGATCATCATCCACCACTAACACCGACTGATTATTTGGTGATCTCCGCTGCCTGATCGCTCTGCTCTCATCCGCATCCCAGATGGCTAGCCCAAGAACTTCTGTATCACTGTAAGACCCCGGAATCTGCACTCCGCGTTTCGGACTCGCTGCTCGAATATCTCCCATACAATCTCACCTCTCTCTCTAAATAAAATTAACGAACCGCGCTTCCTGTCATGGACATCACCCTTACCTCTAGCATTCGGTATCGACAGAATGTCTTTCTCCCTTACCGTTTGGAACCGTTTTTAGGTATATGCTAAGCATTATGGGCGCGCGAAGTATGCTGTATATCGATATAACTTACTGTCTTCTAGATTATTACTAGGAAATAACGCCACAAACTAACCTGTGTACTGTACGAGATCCCCTTAAACCTGTGGTGATTTGCAAAAGTCCGTGCCAGTAAAACTGGCAAGACTTTTGCCGTAAATCACTATAGGTTGTTGTTTTGATTCGCTTCCGCGAATCGATACCGTTTTCCAAAAGCCGCTATATCGCTACGGACTTTTGAAGGACGCCATATAAATTCGGCAGTTGGCGCTGATTGAAATGGTGCAAGTGGCTAAAGGCGCGCAGTGTTGTGACCTATTCGGGGTCTATAAGCATAGCACCGTGAAGGTGCGCACCCAAAAATTAGAGAAACAACTTGATTCTGATCATATGCGCCATTTTCAGACCCGCAACTGCCGAATGTAAGTTAAAGCATAAGTTAGCGGGCGTGCATAAACTCCCCTGCCACTCCCTTTTGGTTATCAATGTGTCATACTTGGCTTATTTCGGAGGGTGCGTTAGCTGAGCATCGAGGTGTATGTGGTGGCAGGCTTAATCTCTGCACTACAAATAAACGAGCCTCAGTTCACCTCCGATCAACAGCAATTAGATACAACTGAAAGGAGATCTGGATGAAAAAAGATTTCGGAGTAGCAATTATAGGCGGCAGTGGATACGGCGCTGGGGAGTTGCTACGACTTCTCTCCGGACATCCATCAATCGAGGTTGCTGGTGTGGTATCGCGTTCGCATGCTGGGAAAACTGTCTCATCAGTGCATTCTCATCTGGAGCGCATTTGCCCGCTCGTGTTTACTGAAAAGCTCCAAAAGGATTGGCATAATCGCTACAAAAGAGCCGCAATTGTGTGCTCAGTTCCAACAGGAACAGCAGTGCCGATAATCAACGAATTATTATCTCAGGATATATCTTCAGAGCTACCTGTAATTGATCTATCAGGAGATCTAAGGCTAAAAGACCCACTGATTCACTCTCAATACTATCCAGATGTACCTTTTTCTCCTGAATTACGATCCGAAGCTGTATACGGACTTCCTGAGATTAAGTCCAAACAACAAATTTCCAAGGCTCAACTTATAACCAACCCAGGCTGTCTGGCCACCGCTGCGATCTTAGCGCTTGCACCCCTGAGTGATGTTGATGCCGCTATCCATGTGGCCGTTGATGGCAAAACAGGAACCTCAGGCGCAGGTCGCGAACCACAACCATCGATGCACCATCCTAGTCGTGCGCACGACTGCACTGCATACAAGGTGCTTGAACACCGACATGAGCCAGAGATCCTGCAGGCCCTTGGCCCGACGTTCTCGGCGCGAGATTCATTCATGTTTACACCTCATCTTTTGCCAGTTTCACGTGGTTGCCTCGTATCGTGTTACATAACGTGTCGGAATGCAGCCAGTGCAGCCGCTCTGCCTGAACGATATCGATCCCTCTATCAATCGGCACAGTTCGTGCGCCTTAGAAATCAACCAGCTAGGCTAGTTGACATCGTTGGAACTAATTTTTGTGACCTGCATATCGTTGTTCGTGACAGACAGGTCATGGTGTTCAGTGCGCTCGACAATCTGGTCAAGGGTATGGCTGGCCAATGTATCCAGAATCTCAATCTCCTTCTCGGACTCCCTGAAGATGCAGGCTTAACAATTCCAGCTCTTGGGCCTGTATAGAATTTACGAAAGCTAAAGACCATGCAAACTGTGTCAACATATACACCCTCTCAGCTTATTAAGGATTATCCCAAACTCCTCGATCACCGCGATCATTGTTACCTTGTGAAATACGGTGGCGCAGCTATGGAATCAGCCAAAGTAAGGCAGTCTGTGTGCGAAGAGATCGCTGCTATTTCAAAGGTAGGTATTAGAATGGTAGTTGTTCACGGGGGGGGCAAAGAGATCTCTCGTACACTTAAGCGTCTTGCTATCCATTCTGAATTTATTGACGGACTGCGCGTAACGAATCCTGACGCGATGGCAGCAACTGAGATGGTTCTCTCCGGAGCTATAAACAAAGACCTCGCGTCGCGCATAACGCGCTGCGGCACTCCAGCGGTCGGCATCTCCGGACGCGATGCTCACCTATTGGAGGGTAATAAAAGCATCTCTTCCGCTGCCAGAGACCTCGGATTAGTCGGTGAGGTTACGCGCTGCAACACAGCACCGATCCAAGCGCTACTTCAGGCTGGATACATCCCGATCGTATCGCCAGTCGCTGAAACAGTCGAGGGCATGCCACTTAATGTAAACGCTGATTATGCCGCAGCCGCCTTAGCAGGGGCACTTCAGGTATCAGCCTGCATCTTTCTGACCGATGTCGATGGCGTTAAAAGATCGGAAGTAGTGCAAGCTTCACTCTCGCCTAATACTATTGAGCAACTAATCGCTGAGGGGATAATACATAGTGGCATGGTCCCCAAGGTACGATGCGCAACACGAGCTCTTCAAGCTGGCTGTAAACGCGCTATCATATGCAATGCTGCTAGATGCGCTGTTGTTTCGCAGGCCATCACTGGGGCAGCTGGCTGTGGTACAGCCGTAGTGAGCTAAACCCTGTGCGACTTATTTTATCCTAAAAACGGCAGTTAAGGGGAACGCAAATGGTGCAGGTGGCTAATCAGCTTCCTTGCACTTGCTCGCCCGAATCTTGCACTTTCGTGCAATATTCGGACTTAAAGCACCAAGGATTTTGAAATTTTCTTAAGGCTTGAGCTCTGGCACCGTCAGGGTGAGCACCGAAAATTCAAAAGACAAAGTGATTTTAGTTAGATGCGCCATTTTCAGACCCGCAACTGCCGAATTTAGGATAATCTGTACTACCACTGGTCAAGCACAACAAACCCTAGCAGCGCAATGCTAGCCAAACCATTACGGACGAAAAACAGCTGATCAATCGAGCTTAATCCGTGTCGATACACCACTACGTGCTGTCCTGCTATCAATACTGCAAATATAGCAGCTCCACACCAAAACCAGATTCCTAGCTCGAAGCTTACCCCGAAATGCGCTAAAAAAAAGAGGCTTAGACCATGCAAGATCAAAGACGCAATACGCGCACGAACAACTCCCACAGAGCTTGGGATACTCTTTAACCCGTAGGCGCGGTCGAACTTTTCATCCTGGCAGGCGTAAAGAATATCAAATCCAGCGACCCAAAACATAACACTCACCATCAGCGGCACAGGCTG
Organism: uncultured Bdellovibrionales bacterium; assembly: GCA_964655155.1. Classification (GTDB taxonomy): domain Bacteria; phylum Bdellovibrionota_C; class UBA2361; order UBA2361; family OMII01; genus OMII01. The sequence continues at coordinate 44,285 of CAZZLV010000001.1, read as the reverse complement.
CCACGACCATATTGCCGTTAACGCATACCAAGCACCTCCTGGAGCGAGCGCCAGTGCTATCCCCAGGATAAAGTGACATAGGTTAGAAAATCGCTTCACAAACGAATATCCAAACAGAATTCCGAGTACGGGAACAGACAACACGCCGCAGTGCCATCCGAGTTTGAAAGATCCAGCAATAAAAACAAAAGATGCTGCAACAGTGAACAACTGGGCCTCTCGAATCGAAACTCGACCACTAGGGATCTCGCGATTTTCCGTGCGCTCATTGTCTGCGTCTATGTTAGCATCGACAATTCGATTAAAAGCCATAGCAGCCGACCGAGCTGCCACTATGCATACCAAGAGCAATGCGTGCTGCTGCCATGTAACCGGATAGCTGCGACTCACCACTACAATCATTATTACCGCAAACGGGAGCGCAAATACCGAATGGGAGAAGCGTATAAGACTGCCCCACAAAACCAACCTATTAGCAATTACCCCCATGAGTATTACTCTTTCCAGCGGCGACCAAGAGTATGCGCCACCCCCATTCCATCAAGCACTTTCATTACAAACTGGTCAACCAGCTCATCTATCGAAGTCGGCCGATTGTAGAAAGCCGGCATAGCGGGTATCACCTTTACCCCGTATCGTGATAGCTTTAACATATTCTCGAGATGAATCGGTGAAAGTGGTGTTTCCCGCGGAACGATAATCAGCTTCCGGCCTTCTTTCATCGTCACATCTGCAGCTCGATGTACCAGGTGACTGGGAATTCCTTGCGCGAGGGCACCAAGCGTAGACATAGAGCAGGGAATAATCACCATCCCAGAGGTCAACATAGAACCCGAGGCTATTCTTGCTCCGATATCTCTACTGTTATAGAAAGTAACGTTGTTAGCTACACACCCACATAGCTTCTCTAAACTAAGAGTTGACTGACTAATCGCCAGCCCCTCTTCATCGTTCAAGACTCGCAAAGCAGCCTCCGAGAAAACTGAATGAACTTCATCCACAAGGCTCGGTAACACCTGCAATAGGCGCATCGCATAGCGCACGCCACTGGCACCCGTTACTCCTATCACCCACACCGATCTAGCTCGTTCTGCTGCCATTGCATCTCCTCACTGACGGTTACTCTTTACTAGCCAGGTAAACAAATGCAACACCACCCATTAGGGACGCCTGCCGTACGCGTGAAAACCCAACATCTTTTAGGATTGAGACAAATCTATCGCCACACGGAAAAACCGCTGATGTTCTGGGCAGATACTCGTACGGCGCACGGGTTCCGGAGATCCATCCACCAATCATAGGAATAATCCACTGCGAGTAAAGCCCAAAACACCACTTCCACAACTTATTGCGTGGCTGCCCGAACTCAAGAATAGCAACACTACCTCCAGGTCTGAGAACCCTATAAACCTCAGCCAAACCAGCTACGGTATCTGGCCAGTTTCTAACTCCATAGGCCACTGTTACAGCATCAAACTCAGCTCCTGCAAAGGCTAGCTTTTGCGCATCTCCCTCCACCCAAGTGACATTCGCGATCGATCTCCACCTCTTTCTAGCCACCGCCAACATCTGCGGAGAGATGTCTAGACCCACCACTTCCTGAAAGTGCTTTGCTAACCTCGGCACTAATGCTCCTGTGCCAGTACAGAGATCAAGACATCTCCTGTTGCCAGAAGTAGGCAAAGAACCAACCAAACGCCTCTCCCACACCCGATGCATCCCGCAACTCAAGACGGTATTGAGAAGATCGTAGCGAGAGGCTATTGCATCGAACATAGCGCGTACCCCTGCAGTGCTCGCCGGGCTATCTGAAGCGCTGAGTAAGTGAGAAGTTTCCATAGGCTGGCTAATTAGCTTTTGATTAACGCCGATTAGTATAAGCGTTTTAGGCCTCAAAGAGGAACAGCTGCGTGTCTGCAAAGCGCTATAGTGATTTGCAAAAGTCCGTGCCAGCAAACTGGCAAGGCTTTTGCCGTAAATCACTGTAGGTTGTTGTTTTGACTCGCGTCCGCCAATCGATAGCCTTTTCCAAAAGCCGTTAAGTCGCTAATGACTTTTGAAAAATGCTATATTCATATTTGCTGGACAAGCAGCTAGCTAATACACTTCTGCTGCCATTTTTTTGGCTTAATCTCCTCTATATATCAACTACTTGCGAAAACATGCTTGATCTTATTATCCTCAAGGACAGGCGTGGTCTCTATAGTGATTTGCAAAAGTCCGTTCCAGTAAAACTGGCAAGGCTTTTGCCTTAAATCACTATAGATTGTCGTTTTGATTCGCGTCCGCGATTCGATAGCGTTTTCCAAAAGCCGCTATATTGCTAATCACTTTTGAAAAAAGCCATAGCCCTAATCTAAAATCTTTCGCTAATAGGCAAAGGTCCAAGCGGAGCATCTCCAGGATACCCCATTCATGAAAACGCCAGCAGGAATTACCGCAACCCTCTTGTTTATTTCTATCCGCCTCGCACCGCTATTTTCTTCGCTTGGATTCGTCATTCTGGCTGACATTCCGCTTGAACGCACTACTCTCTTGGTCGATCGATTCCTTCGCGCCTTAATCGTGTTAGTGCTCTGGGGCGCAGCCGAGAGTGTGCTTATGTTGTGGGTTCGCGAAAGAAACCTAGGCTCAAGAAGGGCACGTGGATATGGTGCAGTGGGCTGCATTCTCGGAATGGTTGTTTTGGTTATGCTGCAGGCATTCAGAGGGCAGGCCGATCAATCTCAATTTCTCTTACTCCTAGCAGTCTTGGCGACTCGAGGAATGTCTCGAGGCTCCTGGGAGCAGGGGCGCCCAAATGTTGCAGCGATCACCGCGCCGTTATCTCATTCACTTCTGAGTGTACTATCTTTTCTGATGGCTCTCGACACACTTTCTTGGCAGGCCACAGTGCTCGGTTTTGCTGTCGGAGTGTTGACCGGTGCCGTTGAAATCACCTGGCATGCCTCAAGCTTTCGTGGTGCGCACCCAAGATGGCTGCTCCCACTTTATCGATTAAGCATATCATTTCCGGCGGTTGCCATCAGCTCTCTCAGTTTAATCCGGCAGCTTCCACCCAGCTACATAGTGACGTTATCGTTTCTCGTCTTAGGGACTCGATATACCTGGAACAGGGGTAAGATGTCTGAGATCTCAAGTGACCGATTTCTGCACCTAGCGACCCTATATATACTTATTGTAGTTTTAGTCGCTGGAGCTCATCTCTATTCATAACTAATCAGCAGTTATTAGGGTTACTGCTTACACACCGCTTTGCTCCGCAGAGCCGCCCCTTGATAGTGGCTAACGCTACAGCTACTGGATTTGCCAAGTAGTTACCTATTTTTAGTGCATAGCAAAAGCGCAATCAATGTCGTAAGACTGATGGTAAGACTATGTGCACACTGAAATTCATCCTAGCTCACCTCGGCCGTTACACCTTCATGTTCTGGCTATTACTTCTTGTGGGCTTGCTCGACGGAATCGCCGGGTTTGCTGTACCGATACTCCTGGCTGAATTCACTAGACCTGATGGGATACCAAGAGACCTGGTTCAAGACATCATGCCGATGGTTGCGCTCTGCCTCGGCGGGACGATCGTCCTCCAATGGATCCTCCGTCGTTGGGGCGAGTCACTACCTGCCTGGTTAGCGAATGCTCTCCGTATAAGGCTCTTTCGCGATGTTGAGCAGCTACGAATAGATACCCTCTCTCGCTACCATTCAGGCTATCTAGCCTCATTGATAAACCAAGTTGCCACGTCGGTCGGTGGCCTGGTTACAAGTATAGTATGGCTGTGTGGTCATCTTTTATCCACCCTAACTCTATTCGTCTATTTTACAGCGCGAGAATCGAGTGCTATGGCATGCTTTAACTTAATCCTGCTGGCGCTATTTCTACTTATAAGTTTTCTCCTTGCTCGCCGGATGATGCCTCTTGCAGATCAATTAAATCAGACGTCTGCTCGGGCAGCAGAGCGCTACATCGATTTTCTGGCGAATATTGGCACAGTTAAGAGACTAGGCATCGCTGCATGGGCAGAGCGGATGATCTCCCAAACATTTAACATCAACAATCAAGCTATCTTAGGACTACAAAAATTCCACGCATTGCGCTGGGCTTTACTTCATTCCATTTTTTTTGTGTCCTTGCTAACAACTATTGGATTTATCCTGAATCGGATAGATTCAGGGCTACTATCACCATCGATTTTAATCCTGTTTATCGCCGGATTTTCGACAATTAGGGGGCATGCAGAGCGCCTCTCTGAGCTAATTAAATCCCTTCTCGAAACAGATACATACGTTTCTCGACTTAATGCCCTACTAGCATATAAAGGTTGTGAGCTTATCAGTGAACTACCGCCACTAAAGACCCTTGAGATGCGAGGTGTCGTATTCACTCACGCAGGCAGCACTCACGCAATCAGGATTCCTAAACTTGTCATTCATAGCGGAGAACGACTTCTGATAACGGGCGCCTCAGGCCAGGGCAAGAGCACGTTTCTTTCACTACTCGCCAATCTGCGTATTCCAGAGCAAGGCTCCTGCCGCTGGAATGATGTGGCATTTGACCATTACGGCAGCTCTGTAACCAGATCATTTGCTCTAGCTTCCCAGGAGTCAGAGCTCTTTAACCTGTCATTACGTGATAATCTGCGTATGGATGCCGCAATCAGCGACACTGAGATCTTCTCCTTGCTGACAGATCTTGGACTAGCAGAATTGCTAACGAGCCTACCCTCAGGGCTGGATACTCTAGTTGGCGAAAAAGGTCTGCGACTCTCAGCAGGACAAAAACAGCGCATATCGATAGCTCGCGCCATCCTACTTATGCGGCCGGTACTACTGCTTGATGAACCGACGTCCAACCTCGATGAGGGTTCAGAGCTTGCCGTTTTACACTGCCTTAGGAAAATTAGCCCGGAGAAAACGATCATCATCGCCTCTCATGAGCCAGCTTTTCGCAGCTTCTGCTCGCGCGAGGTTAGCTTCGATCAGGGCCGATTGATATCAACCTAAAAGGCCCCAGACGTGTATAGGGGCTAAAAGCCCTATCCACACGCCTAATTTCCGTTATTGTAGCAGTAAGAATGCTAGAATAGTCCCTGTAGGCTCTCTAACGAAGTCTGGCTCATCTTGTAATCTGACTGTGTCTTCCTGCCTACTTCACCACCTGGTTGCTCACCCTCAACCTGCACATGACGTTTAGCGTAAGCCTCAACCCCAGATCCTGCTGGTATGAGTCTACCCATAATCACGTTCTCCTTGAGACCGCGAAGATTATCGGTCTTCCCTGATACCGCCGCCTCTGTAAGAACCTTAGTTGTCTCCTGGAAGCTCGCAGCAGAGATGAATGACTCCGTCGACAAGGCCGCCTTGGTTATACCGAGTAACAACGGTTCATAAGTTGCTGGCTTACCGCCACTTGCCACAACACGCTGATTCTCGTCCATAACACGGAAGCGCTCCACGTTATCACCAACGAGGAAGGTGCTGTCACCGAACTCACTGACCTTTACGCGCTTGAGCATCTGACGAACGATTACTTCGATGTGCTTGTCATTTATACGCACACCCTGTAACCGATAGATCTCTTGAACTTCATTCACGAGATAAGCAGCAAGAGCTTTCACACCCTCAATACGTAGAATGTCGTGCGGATTGACTGCGCCATCGGTAAGCACCTCGCCAGCCTTAACCTTATCGCCTCGCTGCACAACAACATGCTTAGTCTTGGCTACAAGATACTCCCTAGGCTCACCAAAGTCCGGAGTTACTACGATCTTGCGCTTGCCTCTCGAATCATCGCCAAAATCGACGATACCGTCTACATCACTCACTATAGCTGGATCCTTGGGCTTGCGAGCCTCTAGTAACTCTACTACGCGCGGCAGACCGCCAGTAATGTCCTTAGTCTTAGTCGTTGCACGCTCTCTCTTAGCGATCACGTCGCCGGCGTCAATATCGGAATTGTGCTCTACGACCAGCCGAACACCAACCGGCAAGTTGTACACGCGTGTGTCACCATTTTCGCCGTGAATCACGATTCGAGGCCTCAAATCACTGCTCTTGTCCTTAGCTTGAACGATTTCGCGCTCAACGAATCCGGTGCGCTCGTCAGCACGCTCCTCCATGGTGTACTCGGACACGTCTACCCACTCAATACGACCTGCCAATTCACTTAAGATAGGAATAGTAAATGGATCCCACTCACTAAGCAGCGCTCCTGGTTTCACCTCTTGACCCTCTTCTACCCGAAGTCGTGCGCCGTATACCAGCTGATGGCGCTCTCGCTCACGTCCATCGGCCTTGTCAACTATCAGCAGATCGCTCTTGCGACTCATCACCACTGAAGTTCCGTCACGACGCCGCGCTACTCGCACCCCTTCGAGCCGAACAACTCCAGCATAGCGTGCTTCAAGCGATGTAGATTCCGCTCTACCTAATGCCGCACCTCCGATGTGGAACGTTCTCATAGTCAGCTGTGTTCCAGGCTCACCAATCGACTGTGCAGCAATAACGCCCACGGCCTCTCCGATATTTACCAAATGACCACGCGCTAGATCACGACCGTAGCAAAGGCTACATACGCCGCGCTCAGCCTCACAGGTGAGCACTGAGCGGATTAAAACAGTATCTAGTCCAGCATTAGCGATCTTCGTTGCCAGCTCTTCATCAATCTGCTGATTCCTCGCCACCAATATGTCGTTAGTGACTGGGTCACGTACATCCTCTGCGGCTGCACGACCGAGAATACGATTGTACAAACTCTCGATCTCCTCACCACCTTCAATCAGTGCCGACATCTCAAGACCTTCCATCGTTCCGCAATCAATCTCACTAACGATGCTATCCTGGGCCACGTCAACCAGCTTACGAGTCAGATATCCAGAGCTAGCCGTCTTGAGCGCAGTATCGGCAAGACCCTTGCGCGCTCCGTGCGTTGATACGAAGTACTGCAATACGGTTAACCCCTCACGCAGATTCGCTTTAATCGGCTGCTCAATGATCGAACCATCAGGCTTAGCCATGAGTCCGCGCATTCCGCCCAACTGACGTATTTGCTGACTGGAACCACGAGCTCCGGAGTCGGCCATGATAAAAATAGGATTAAACGATGGGCCACGTTTGATCTCACCGTTATCCTCATTCTTAAACTCAGTCGAGGAGATAGTCTCCATCATGTCCGTAGCGATACGATCGCCCACGTCCGACCAGATATCGATTACCTTGTTGTAGCGCTCACCTGATGTGACAAGCCCCTCGCGGTACTGATTATCAATCTCCGCTACCTTATCATCCGCCTCAGCGAGTAACCCTCTCTTTGCATCCGGAATCACCATATCGTGCACTCCGATCGAGATACCCGAAATAGTAGCGAAGTAATATCCGTTATCCTTGAGCTTATCAGCCAAGAGCACCGTAGCCTTATTGCCGGCGACACGGAAGCACTCATCTATCAGCTGCGATATCTCCTTCTTCTTCATCACTTTGTTAAAGTGTGCAAATGGCAACACCTTTGGACAGAGATGGTAGAGGAGTGTGCGACCAACAGTAGTTGAGGCCAGCTCGCCATCGACACGCAATTTAATCTTAGCCTGTAAGTGTGTCTCATGGGCCTGCCAAGCCAACCAAACTTCATCCGGATTGGCGTATACCTTATTCTCTCCAAGCGCGAATGGCCGCTCACGAGTCATATAATACAACCCAAGAACGATATCCTGTGAAGGCACTATGATTGGTTTACCATTTGCAGGGCTGAGAATGTTGTTTGTGGACATCATCAACACGCGCGACTCAACTTGGGCCTCAATCGAAAGCGGCACGTGCACTGCCATCTGATCACCGTCGAAGTCGGCGTTGAAAGCAGTACAAACGAGCGGATGCAGCTGAATAGCCTTGCCTTCGATCAATATCGGCTCAAACGCCTGAATACCAAGACGATGCAGGGTAGGCGCACGGTTTAGGAGCACTGGGTGCTCTCGGATAACCTCATCGAGTATATCCCATACGACCGGTTTCTCCTTCTCGACCATCTTCTTTGCGCTCTTAATCGTGGTCACATATCCACGTTCCTCGAGCTTGTTGTAAATAAACGGCTTGAACAGCTCGAGGGCCATCTTCTTCGGCAGACCACACTGATGCAAACGAAGCTCTGGGCCAACAACGATTACCGAACGGCCCGAGTAATCCACCCGCTTTCCGAGCAAGTTCTGACGAAAACGTCCACCTTTACCCTTTAGCATGTCGCTGAGCGACTTGAGCGGCCGCTTGTTCGGCCCTGTTATCGTACGTCCACGACGACCGTTATCAAACAGAGCATCTACCGACTCTTGAAGCATGCGCTTCTCGTTTCGAATTATGATATCAGGAGCGTTGAGTTCTATAAGCCTCTTAAGACGGTTGTTACGATTAATGACACGACGGTACAAATCGTTAAGATCGCTTGTCGCGAACCGACCACCATCAAGCGGCACAAGCGGTCTAAGATCCGGAGGGATCACCGGCACGACGTTAAGAATCATCCACTCAGGGCGATTTCCACTCTGCTGGAATGAGGTCAACACCTTAAGACGTTTTGCAAGCTTCTTCTTCTTTGCCTCAGATGTTACCTCCCTCATCTCTTCACGCAATTCTGCACAAAGCGGATCAACATCTATCGCTTTAAGGAGGATCAGAATTGACTCTGCGCCCATCCCAGCTTCGAAAGATGATCCAAACTGCTCGCGGGCTGTACGATAGTCGCGCTCAGAGAGAAGCTCTCCCATTTTCAGGTTTGACTTGCCCGGATCGGTGACGACGTAGCTCTCAAAGTAGAGCACCTTCTCCAGATCGCGTAGGGTGAGGTCGAGTATATTGCCGATTCGACTCGGCAGACTCTTCAAGAACCAGATGTGTGCAACTGGGCACGCGAGCTCAATGTGGCCCATGCGCTCACGACGCACCTTGGACTGGATTACCTCAACGCCGCACTTTTCGCAGACTACACCGCGATGGCGAAGTCGCTTATATTTACCACAGATACACTCATAGTCTTTTACTGGCCCGAATATCTTGGCACAGAAGAGCCCATCACGCTCCGGCTTGAGGGTACGATAATTTATCGTTTCAGGCTTTGTAACCTCGCCAAACGACCAACTGCGGATTCGCTCGGGGCTGGCGAGAGATATCTTAAGTGCGTTGAACTTAATTGGATTCTTTGGTCGCTCAAACAAATTAAATAAATCGTCCATCTTTAATCCCTCTTATTTGAAAGCAGTTGTGCGGCCGGCTCTGCTGCCGGCCGCAGATTTAATTACACGGCCGCCAGCGCTGGCCCTTCACCGATAGAATCTGAAGGCTCGGCCTCATCAACGTTTGCCGGTTGTTCTTCAACCAACTCTACGTCGAGACCAAGAGACTGCAGCTCCTTCATCATTACGTTGAAGGACTCTGGCAAACCTGGCTCTAGAACGTGCTCTCCCTTCACAATCGACTCGTACATCCGAGTTCTGCCAGCTACGTCGTCAGACTTGACCGTCAAAAACTCTTGAAGTGAATAGGCTGCGCCATACGCCTCTAATGCCCACACCTCCATCTCTCCGAGTCTCTGTCCTCCAAACTGCGCCTTGCCTCCCAGTGGCTGCTGAGTGACCAGCGAGTAAGGTCCAATTGACCGGGCATGTATCTTATCGTCTACCAAGTGGTCGAGCTTCAACATGTACATCACACCGACCGTTGCTCTCTCGGAAAACGGCTCACCAGTTCGGCCATCATACAACTGAATCTTGCCATCAACAGGTGCGCCAACGAAATTAAGCAGCTCTTGAATGTCGCTCTCGCGCGCCGCATCAAAAACAGGAGTTGCCAATCGCACGCCACGAGCCTCTCGGCACGCAAGTGTCAGCAGATCGTGATCCGATAGCGATTGCACAAACTGTGCATGAGAGCTACCCTTGTAAGCCAGTAGCAGCACCTCGCGAACCTTGGCAACTATCTGCTTCTTACTCTCCGCTGTGGTCTCTTGACGATCAACCCCCGTCAGAGGATCGATGATTGATTCGACCAAATTGCCGATGCGACGCCCAAGAAGATACGATGCCCATCCCAGATGGGTCTCGAGTATCTGCCCTACATTCATTCGAGAGGGAACACCGAGCGGATTTAATACCATGTCCACCGGAGTACCATCTGCCAGGTAAGGCATGTCCTCCTGAGGAAGAACTCGTGAGAGCACTCCCTTATTTCCATGACGACCGGCAACCTTGTCACCTACCTGAATCTTGCGCTTGCTAGCGACAAACACCTTGACCATCTTGATGATCCCTGGTGCGAGCTCATCACCTTCCTTAAGCCGCTTGATCTTCTCGTTGAGATGCGCACGCTTGTTGTTGATCAACTGCCCGGTGCTCATAACCACCTTGTTGATTTGCTCCTGAAGCGCCTCGTCACCAACCTGAATATCACGTAGATACTCAAATGGTACTCCGGCCAATACTTCAGAAGTGAGCATCTCTCCCTTCTTAATTAACTCGGAGCGCTTATCATCGACGAGCCGTGCCGTAGTAGTACGACCGACGAGCGCGTTAACGATCCCTTTGAGGGCGGTGTCCTTGAGGATCTTGATCTCGTCTTTCTGATCCTGCTCAAGACGAGCGATGTCACGCTTCTCAAGTTCGATAGTGCGCTCATCTTTGTCTGTACCCTTACGCGAAAATACCTGGGCAGCAATTACAGTGCCTTCAACCCCTGGTGGGAGCTTCAAGCTACTGTCACGAACCTCTCCTGCCTTCTCTCCGAAAATCGCGCGCAGCAGCTTCTCTTCAGGGCTCAGCTGTGTTTCACTCTTTGGAGTAATCTTACCAACAATAATATCTCCAGGACGAACCTCAGCACCAATTCGGATAATTCCAGACTCGTCGAGGTTGCGCAGCGCGTCCTCACCGACATTTGGGATATCCCGCGTGATCTCTTCTTTGCCGAGCTTAGTATCTCGAGCGATACACTCGAACTCTTCGATATGCACCGAGGAGAATACATCCCTCTTCACTAAATTCTCACTGATGAGAACCGAGTCTTCGAAGTTGTATCCATTCCAAGGCATAAACGCCACGAGACAGTTCTGACCGAGCGCAAGCTCAGCCATATCCGTGCTCGGCCCATCGGCAATAACCTCATTCTCTCCGACCTGCTCGCCGGCACGAACTATCGGGCGCTGAGTTATGCAGGTATTTTGGTTCGACCGGCGGTACTTAACGAGCTTATAGATATCCACCCCTGTATCGAGCGAATCATCCGAAACTTTATCTGCCTTGATTACGATCCTCTCGGATTCAACTGACATGACCGTACCTGATCTCTTGGCCACGATCGTCGCCCCAGAATCACGAGCAACCACGTGCTCCATCCCGGTTCCGACCAGCGGCGCCTGCGCGATTAAGCACGGCACTGCCTGACGCTGCATGTTCGAACCCATCAAAGCTCTGTTGGCATCGTCGTTCTCCAAGAACGGAATGAGCGAAGCAGCCACACTCACGATCTGCTTTGGACTAACATCCAGCTTTGAGACCTCCTCAGGCGGTACCAGGAGATACTCTCCGTTACGGCGAACTGGAATTGACGACTCAGTGAGATTTCCCTTCGTGTCCATGCCAATACTGGCCGGAGCAATAGTCTCGCGCTCTTCCTCAAGAGCCGAAAGGTATACCACATCACTCGTTACCTTGTTGTTGTTATCAATCACCCGGTAAGGGGTCTCGATAAATCCAAACTCATTAACACGGGCATATACGGCTAGCGATGCAATCAGACCGATATTTGGACCCTCCGGTGTCTCAATCGGACATATGCGGCCGTAGTGGGTCGCATTAACGTCACGGACCTCAAACCCCGCGCGATCGCGGGTAAGACCGCCTGGCCCAAGTGCTGAGAGACGCCGCTTATGGGTAATCTCAGAAAGTGGATTAGTCTGATCCATGAACTGCGATAGTTGCGATGAACCGAAGAACTCCTTCACCACTGCGGCAACCGGCTTGTAGTTGATTAGATCCTGTGGAACAAGGGTATCGATATCCTGCATACCCATGCGCTCTCTAACAGCACGCTCCATTCGGACTAGACCGATGCGATACTGGTTCTCAATCAACTCGCCAACTGCGCGTACACGCCGATTACCGAGATGGTCAATGTCATCAATTGAATAACGCTGAGTATCTGTAGAGTTACGGAGCTCAAGCAAATAGCGCACAGTCTCCTTGATATCTTCCGGAGCAAGAACCCCCTGATCCATCGGAGGAGCCTCACGCCCCTGTGAAATGTAGAGCTTGTGATTAAGCTTGTAACGGCCGATGTCGGAGAGATCGTAACGGTCAGCGTTAAAGAATAGATTCTTAAACGTAGCCTGCGCTGTCTCAGGACGCGGCGGATCTCCAGGTCGCAAGCGACGATAAATTTCAACGAGGCTGTCTATGGTTGGCCTGCCAGAGAGACGCGAATAAAGAGAGTTATCTCCCCCCATCTTATCAGAGATCAGTGTCTTCCAGAGCGACTCCCCGATGTGGTTATCCTCTAGGTAGAGAACTCGAATCCGATCAACACCCAACTCACGCTGCGCTGTAATAGCACCCTTCTCAACGACCTCGCCCTTTGAATTGACCTTATCAGCCTTCAGCTCATCTCCGGCGTTAACGATAATTTCGAACTGTCCGCAGATCGCCTTAGCATCCTTCTCATCAAGCTCCAGAACTGCAGAACCCACGCGCTCGCGGATAATATCCCACCCAACGAAAACCTCACCCTTCTCAGCGATTACCTCGCCCGTCTTGGGATTAACAACATCGTCCGTTGCCTGCACAACAGTTTCAGCTGCAACCATCCCTGGAACAGAATCCGGTGCTATCTCTATCTCCGAAACTCCTGCTTCTCGAAGCCGACGGATAACTGCCTTGTTAAACTTACCACCCTGCTTAACGAGAACCTTGCCGCCTTCCTTGATCTCGCGGAAGGCCTTCTCTCCATCAAGTTGGTCGGCCTTGAATTCTTTGGTGACTACGCCACGCTTTCCAAAAACAATCGTATCGGTCTTGAAATACGAGCTAAGTATGTCGTCTGCTGACATCCCCAGCGCACGCAATAGGACCGTGGCATTAAGCTTACGCCGGCGATCGATACGCACGTGGAGGATATCCTTCACATCAAATTCAAAGTCGATCCACGACCCTCGATACGGGATGATACGAGCCGAGTACAGCAGCTTACCCGACACATGACTCTTGCCATCATCGTGATCAAAGAACACGCCTGGCGAACGATGTAGCTGGCTTACTATTACCCGCTCAGTTCCATTGATTACGAACGTTCCACGCTCGGTCATCAGCGGTATCTCACCGAAATAAACAACATCTTCCTTGAGCGCGCTCAAGTGTCGCGCTCCGGTCTCTGGATTCACGTCCCAAAGCACTAACTGAATCGTCACGCGCAGCGGAGCTGCCCACGTCATTCCACGATCCCGGCACTCATCCATGTCGTACTTCGGAGTCCCAAGATTGTAAGAGACAAATTCAAGCGATGCGGTGTTGTTGTAATCCCTAACTGGGAACACCGACTTGAAGACCTTCTGAAGCCCTATGTCCTCTCGTTTCTCAGCCTGCACTGAAGACTGAAGGAAACGCTCATAAGAGCTCCTCTGAATTCCGATCAGATTCGGAATCTCTGCTATCTCACCAATTTTAGAATACGTTTTTCGGAGGCGAAGGTTGGTCTTGATTTTCGATGTCATACGTAAGTGACTCTAACAGCAAGAGCCCATCGATTCTTGTTCAGAACCTGATGAGCTCAGCGTCCCTTCCCCTCCACAACCAGCAAGCCCCTCTGTGGGAAGCTGTTGCGGCTGGGGAATAACATTCAGCGTAGCTACCGACGAGCGCCTTATACACAACTCATGCATGACCGCTCTCATGCATGACCGCTCTCCCCTGAGCTCTCGTGGAGATAGCGGAACACACACCTCTGCATACGCTTAAAACGCATGCATGCGACTTGCAACGCGCGCCAGTTTTCTATGCTGACTAATTTTTAACGGTATCTTGCCGAATCTCGGCAATCCCCGATACTAGGCCAAAGTGGCCACAAAGGGAAGTCCCTGACCACCCCAGCTGAGCAACAAGCCGTTAAATCTGACTTTGGAATTATCCGGCTACCTGACTAAACGCACGCGCCACCCAGCTAGGGCTTACTTGGACTACTTGAGCGAAGCCTTAGCACCGGCCTCTTTGAGCTTCTTAACAAACTCCTCAGCCTCCGCCTTAGCAACCCCTTCCTTGACGAGCTTTGGAGCGCCATCAACTAAATCCTTAGCCTCTTTGAGGCCAAGTCCTGTGATCTCACGAACAACCTTGATCACCTTCACCTTCTCGGCGCCGGCATCATCAAGCATAATCGTGAACTCGGTCTTCTCCTCAGCAGCGGCAGCTCCGCCAGCAGCTGGAGCAGCGCCAGCTACCATTGCAACAGGAGCAGCAGCACTAACGCCAAGCTCCTCTTCCAGCTTCTTTACCATCTTGGCAGCATCCATCAGGGACATACCCTTGATGTAATCCACAACGCCTTCAAACGTGTAGCCTTCTGACATGGTTGTACTCCTTTACTAACGACACAACTAAACTTAAACAGTTCCTAATATCCTACCCAACCGCAACGATCTACGCCGCAGCTGAATCTTCTCCTCCGAGTTTCTTGCGGTAGGCCTCGATCGAACGTACCACCTGCGCGCTAGGCTCCGACATCAGTCGCACCAGCCGCGTTGCAGGCTCATTGATGAGGGCCAGCAACATGGCGAACGTTTCCTCACGACCAGGCATCTTCGACAAAGAATCTACCCCTGCCGCATCCACGTACGCGCCATCTAACCAACACCCTTTCACTCGAAATTTATCAGCATTCTCTCTTGCAAACTTCGCCAACACCTTCGTCGGTGCAATCGGATCCTTATCACAGGTAACCACCAGCGTGGGCCCTATGATTGAACCCAGGAACTTTTCCAACTCCCCGTCCTTGGCACCCTCTGCTGTTTTAGTTGCTGCCAATCTAGCCAATGTGTTCCGGACAACTCGCCCTTCCGAGCCCGCCTTGCGCAACTCACGCCGCAGCTCTGTAATCTTGGCAACTGTTAGCCCACGATAATCCGCGCAAACAGTCACCTGAGCACTCGCAAATTTACCGATTAGCAGATTTAACTCAGTTTGCTTCTCTGCACTATCCATACCGCTGATCCCTATCTAAACCACTTTCTATAAGCCTGACGTACTCTTCGTAAGCTCCACCTATGCCCTACCGCTTAGGCTCTTAAAGCTGCAACATCTAGCGCTACACCTGGCCCCATCGTCAGAGACATTGATGCGCTCTGAAGATACACACCTTTACTCGACGATGGCTTAGCTCTGTTGAGTGCCTGGAAAAGTGCCTGCGCGTTCTCCGTGATTCTGGCTGCACCAAAAGATGCCTTACCAACCGACGCATGAACGATTCCAGCCTTATCCACACGGTACTCTGCTCGGCCCGACTTAACCGACTTAACCGTATCAGCGACGTCAAACGTAACGGTCCCTACTTTGGGAGACGGCATAAGACCTCTAGGCCCAAGAAGCTTACCCACCTTACCAACCTGTGCCATCATGTCCGGCGTTGCTACGACGCTATCAAACTCAAAGAATCCACCCTTGATCTTTTCTACGAGGTCATCTCCACCAACAAAGTCAGCTCCGGCTGCTTGTGCTTCCTGAGCCTTATCGCCCTTGGCGAACACAAGAACTCGCACAGCTTTACCCAAACCGTGGGGTAGCGCGATCGATCCTCGCACATTCTGATCAGCTTTCTTCGGGTCAACCCCAAGCCGCACAGCGACCTCCACTGTTTCATCGAACTTGGCAGAAGCTGTGCTTGCTACTACGGCAGCCCCCTCCTCCAGTGAATAAAACTTACCCGCCTGGACTTTCGCCCGCGCTGCTCTGATTCTCTTTCCTTCTCTTTTGCGCGCCATACAGACTCTACTTAAATACTCTAATGTTCAACTTAAATACTCTAATGTTCAACTTAAATACTCTAATCACCTTCTGCTTAGTTCTTCTCTGGATTAAATACCCTACAAGAGCGCCGCCTTCTAGCTAATCTTCTACAGATACTGGTCGCCAGTCTCTCTCGGGCCTCTGCCATTCCCTCAGGGCTTCTGCCACCCAATTAGCTTATCCAAATCTGATCTTTGGCTGATCCTCTCTGCGCCGCAATCCGCTAACACACAAACGCAATGCTTGAACACAAGGCGCCGGTAGACTAGGGATTAACCGCCTATAAGTCAATATCTACAGGGCTAATTGATAACATCAACTCCCATACTTCTTGCCGTCCCCGCAACGATCTTGAAGGCTGCCTCTTCATCATAGCAGTTAAGATCCTGCATCTTCTGTTTAGCTATTTCATACACCTGGGCCTTGGTGATCTTTCCTACTTTGTCTTTATTAGGAACCGCCGAGCCCTTATCTAATTTAAGAGCCTTCTTGATCAGATACGATACTGGTGCGGTCTTAAGCTCAAAGCTAAATGACCGATCCTTATAAACGGTGATTATGACCGGTACGACCTCGCCCTGCTGCTTCTGAGTCTTTGCGTTGAACTGCTTACAGAACTCCATAATGTTGACGCCGTGCTGTCCAAGTACTGGGCCTATCGGAGGAGCAGGATTCGCCTGACCTCCCGTCACCTGAAGCTTGATGTATGTTGTAATCTCTTTTGCCATCTTCAACACCTCTTACTACTCAAAAATCGCCTAAGCCTGGCTCCTGAGCCTTGTCAGCCTCAGTGCCTCTAATTATTCCGTTAGCTCTTCTCAACCTGCATGAAATCGAGCTCCACTGGGGTTGCTCGTCCAAATATGCTGATCAGCACCTTGACCTTTCCACGCTCTGGTCGCACCTCTTCAATCGTTCCATTGAATTCGGCAAACGGGCCATCAATCACCTTAACTGCATCACCCTGCTCAAAGTTCATCTTAGCGCGTGGCGAGGCTGCGCCCTCTTCAACCTGACTAAATACCCGTTTTACCTCGTCCTCACTCATCGGCTGCGGATTAGTTGCATCTCCAACAAAACCGTTGATTTTAGGTGTCTCCTTGACTAAATGCCAACTCTCCTCATTCATCACCATCTGAACAAGGATGTATCCGGGGAAAAACTTGCGCGTCGAGGTCTTCTTCTGCCCCTTGACAAGCTCAACAACCGTCTCTTGTGGGACGTGAACCTCACCAAAAAGATGGGTCATCTTATTGAGGCGGATACGCTCCTCGAGTGCCTGTTTGGCCTTACCTTCAAATCCGGCATACGCTTGAACCACGTACCAGTTCATCTTCTGCTCTGTTGTGCCCGTTGCTTCCATAATCTTTCTTCTAAAGTCTATTCCGACACTCTCTATCCGAGCCACTCGCTATCGCGACTGGAATAACCTACCCGATCATCTTTGTCATCACCCAGTTGAACACGAGATCCATCACAAACAGACACATGGAGATGAAAACTATAATCATCACCACAACTCCCGTTAGCCTCATCGTTTCTTGACGAGTTGGAGTCTGAACCTTCTTGAGCTCTTCAACGCTCGCCGAGACGTACTCCACGCCGCGCGAAATAAGCCCTGACGGAGCATCCGCAACCTTGTCACTCATGACGACATCCCTAATGAAATCAGCAAGCCCTCCTCAAAAGAAGCCCGCGTGGCACATGCCTACGTAAGGAGAAGCGGCCTTACGTTCTGGCGCGGTAAGAGGAAACTTGTATATCGGCTATCCCCTTTTGCATCGGTGGGGAATTTCCGTGGAAGGGAACCTTAGCAGAAAACTATTGCCAGAGCAAACCCTCAGTAGGGTTCGTCTGCATTAGATCGTAGCCTTTAGTTCTGTCTCTCTTTCAACCTAAATTCAGCAGTTAAGGAGAACGAAAATGGTGCAGGTGGCTAAAAGCACAAAGGATTTTGAACTTTTCGGAGGCTTGAACCCTGGCACCGTCAGGGTGATCACCGAAAATTCAAAAGCCGCTGTGATTTTAGCAAGATGCGCCGTTTTCGGGCCCGCAGCTGCTGAATTTAGGTTCAATCGAGATAGATCCGTGCAGGCTCCCCTTGGACAAAATTAACTACTGTCAGCAGCTACGTTTTATACAATAAAAACAGTCGCTTGCTGCATTCCACGGGCGCCCTCTTTTTGAGCAACGCTCAGCCGTGTTAGGAACTCGACCCAAGTTTCTCACTGATAAGCTTCTCAACACACTCTTTAACTGGACGTGGATTCACCGCAGATAGAACCTCACTCGCAAAGGCGTGAACTAGCAGCGTTCTTGCTTCCTGCGCCCCTACTCCTCGCGAACGGAGATAAAACAGCGCATTAGCATCGAGCTGTCCAACTGTAGCACCGTGCGTACACTTTACATCATCGGCCCAGATCTTTAACTGCGGCCGCGATTCAATACTGGCGTCAGGTGAGATCAAGAGCGCCTGATTAGACTGAAAAGCATTCGTCTTCTGCGCTATCTTGTCCACAGTAATAGTGCCTGAGAATACTCCCTTGCTCGAATCGCAATAAATCCCCTTAAAGTGCTCGCGACTCTCTGCGTGTGGCTCTATGTGATGAATCAGCGTTGCATTATCAACGTGCTGATTCCCAGCTAACACGGAAAGCCCGTTCAGCACCGCTTGAGAGCCAGAGCCATTCAGCAACGCTTGAGCGTTGTTGCGAACTATAGAACCACCGAACGAAAATAGGTGCGTTCTGATCTGGGCATTGCGCGACTGCTCTGCGGTTACCCCAGCAACATGGAATGCTTCTTTGGACTCAACCTGAATCTTATAGTAATCGATAAATGCCCCGACCCCTGCTACCAGCTCGACCATCGGCAGTGAGAGGTAACGAATGCCTGCTGCTCCGATATGCGACTCTATGATAGTCACTCGCGAGTTGTCACTCGCCTCCACACATATCCGCGGGGTTATTACAGTATCCGCGGCAGCCGATGTTGTTAAGTGCACGACTTGAAGTGGCACCTGCGTGTTGTGCCCCGCGCTAACTGAGACGTATACACAATCCGACAGGAGCGCTGTGGCTAGGGCTGAAAAAGCATCATCACGATGTTGCCCCAGAGCGCCGAAAGCTTCAAAAACTCCGGTTCCATCAAGAAGGCGCGAAACCACTACTCCAGGTTCACCGATCAGCTCTGAAAGCTGCGCCGAAAAAATCCCATCAACGAAAACTATACGACTGACTCTCTCAAAACCCTGCAACGCTACTCTGCTTAGCAGCTCAGAGGCCTCAGATTCGTTATACTTCAACGATGGGCGCGTTACAGCGCATACAAACGGGCCACGGGCAATCGGGTCTGGATTAGTGTACTTCCAAGCTTCAAGCTTGGGAGTCGGAAATAATACCTTGCTCCACGCCAAACGCGCTTCTGAGATACGCTCTAGCACCTTGATAGGTAAGTGCTTGTGGGAACTGTGTGCCTTAACTGCCTCCTCAATAGCTAGGCTCGCCCAGTTACTCAGTGGGCAGCTTTCGGAAAGCTTTCTTACTTCAGAACTCATCGATTACCCCATTCCCTAACTCACTTAGCATCGAGCTCCGTGCGTCGCCGCACCGCACGCGCTACCCAATTTCTCAGACTTACTAACCCGTATTTTTCACGAAGCTCGCTGCGCTTCGGAATTTGCAAGTGCTTCCTTGCACTTGCTCGCCCGAATCTTGCACTGTCGTGCAATATTCGGGCTAAACCTCTAGCGCTGGGCGAAAATCGTTGTAGCCACGCTGCTCCAGCTCTAAAGCAAGCTCCTTGCCACCGGACTGAACTATGCGCCCATCGATCATCACATGCACAACATCGGGAACAATATAATTTAGCAGGCGCTGATAGTGCGTAATTACGAGCATACCACGCTCAGCCGATCGCAGCCGGTTCACACCTTCGGCAACCGTCTGCAAAGCATCGATATCCAGCCCCGAGTCAGTCTCATCTAGTATCGCTAGTTTGGGCTCAAGAACTGCCATGTGAAATACTTCGTTGCGCTTCTTCTCGCCACCCGAGAAACCTTCGTTTACAGCACGCTGAAGCAGATCGTCGCTAAGCTCCAACAGCTTCGCCTTCTCTTTCACAAATGCGGCAAACTCACGAACCGACATCTGCGGCTGCCCACGATGTTCACGAACAGAATTTAAAGCTGTCCTCAAAAAATAGGTCGTCAGTACTCCTGGCAGCTCTACTGGGTACTGAAATCCAAGAAATAGCCCCTCGCGAGCGCGGATCTCGGGATCCATCTCTAATAGGTCTTTTCCATCGAACGTTACCGAACCAGCGGTGACTTCGTACCCTTCTTTACCACCTAGAATATTGGCCAATGTGCTCTTACCGGAGCCGTTCACTCCCATAATAGCGTGTACTTCACCGGGCTTAATCTCGAGCGATATCCCCTTGAGAATCTCACGACCATCCCCATCGATTCTTGCTCGTAGATCTGAAATCTTCAACAAACTCATAATCCCCCCATTGAAACTGGAATTAGCCGACACTGCCTTCAAGGCTTATCTCAAGCAGCCTCCGCGCCTCGACTGCAAACTCCATCGGCAGCTCATTTAACACCTCTTTGCAGAAACCATGAACGATCATCGACACGGCATCCTCAGTCGCAATACCACGCTGGTTACAGTAGAAAATCTGATCTTCACCGATCTTGGATGTTGAGGCCTCATGCTCAACTGTTGCCGTGGGATTTTTGACCTCAATGTATGGAAATGTATGTGCTCCACACTCATTTCCCATTAACATCGAATCACACTGCGAGAAGTTCCGCGCACCATCGGCGCTCTTCATCATCTTTACCAGACCGCGATAAGCGTTCTGGCTTCGACCGGCAGAGATACCTTTTGAGACGATCGTGCTCTTGGTGTTTTTGCCGATATGGATCATCTTTGTTCCAGTATCGGCCTGCTGTTTGTTGTTTGTAATGGCAACTGAGTAGAACTCGCCTACCGAGCTGTCCCCCTTGAGGATACAGCTCGGGTACTTCCAGGTAATCGATGAACCGGTCTCCACTTGAGTCCAGGAGATCTTTGAGTTGTTACCAGCGCACAAACCGCGCTTGGTAACAAAATTGTAAATACCCCCCTTGCCATCTTTGTCACCCGGATACCAATTCTGAATTGTTGAGTACTTAATCTGCGCATCACCGAGAGCCACAAGCTCTACTACAGCTGCGTGCAACTGGTTTTCATCACGCATCGGAGCAGTACACCCCTCCATGTAGCTTACGTAGCTACCCTCATCGGCGATAATCAGAGTACGTTCGAATTGGCCGGTTTTGGCGGCATTGATGCGAAAATACGTTGAAAGCTCTAACGGGCAGCGAACGCCCTTCGGCACGTAGCAAAACGACCCGTCAGTAAACACTGCAGAATTGAGCGCCGCAAAAAAATTATCGGTGTATGGCACAACTGAGCCTAAGTACTTCTGTACCAACTCTGGATGGTGCTGAATCGCCTCGGACATCGAGCAAAAAATTACTCCGACCTCTTCCAGCTGTTTCTTGAATGTTGTCACTACCGATACAGAATCAAAAACAGCATCAACAGCCACACCAGCAAGCGCCTTCTGCTCGTGAAGTGGTATCCCGAGCTTTTCGTAAGTTTTAAGCAGCTCTGGGTCTACTTCCTCTAAACTCCTCGGGCCCTGCGCCTTTTTTGGCGCTGAGTAGTAAATAATCTCTTGGTAATCGATTGGCGGATAATCAACAAAGGCCCAGTGGGGCTCAGCCATCTTCAGAAAACGTTGATACGCTTTCAGCCTCCATTCGAGCATCCAGGCTGGCTCTTGCTTCTTATTTGATATTGTTTGAATTATCTCCTCATTCAAACCCGGCGGAGTCGACTCAGCCTCTATATCAGTGTAAAATCCGTATTTGTACTCTCGACCGGTAAAGTCTTCGAGCAGCTCTGTGCTATTTGTTTCTTGGGTCATGGCTAGAATGTACCAATCTTGAATTTTCTATTCAAGTATAGCGAATGTGGTGTTTACTAGCAACTTTGATAGGCCTTGTTGAGTTAACTAAGCAAAATAAGATAATCCTAAAAACGGCAGTTAAGGAGGATTTTGAACTTTTCAGACCCGCAACTGCCGAATTCATGATAAGGCGTATCTCGGCTAATCACTCCCCCCCTCCACCAGCCGCCGGTGCCCCGTGAATCATCGCCGCAGCGGGACTCTCTCCTGCCAAAACAGCCCCCTTGATAGCTTTTTGCATCTCCGGGCTGTTGATCATGTCGGCGGCCATTTTTGCACCCTGCTTGGCCTGTTCGAGATCAAGCTTCATACCGCCTAACTCCATATCTCCCGCTTTCATCCCTTCAGGACACGCACCAAGCCACTTAGCAACCATCGTCGTACTCGTTTTATCTCGCCCAAATAGGGGTGGTGTCATAATAGTTTGAATTTCGCCTCTGTATTCTTTATCGAAATCTCCCGAGAACGTACCCTCTGAAACAACCTTGGTGCCGGCCACCTCACACTCTGAGCGGAATTTGTACCCAGCCCCGGTCTTTGTGAAACCGTTCATCTTGCAATTATCAGCCTGGATCTCAGACATCTGCATCATGGTTGCATCGGTCGCCTCGTCTGCACACTGCTTCATCGATGTCGGCATCGATTGCCCGGCTGCTGTCATTGAAACCTCCCAGAGTCCTGGCTTGCGTTTTAGAGATGCCTTGGTGCCAGCAAGCGAACTATCCGCATACGCACACATTAGTGAAACGAAAAGCAACGGAAAACAGGAAATTGCAAGATATCGCATAAGAATAGATCCTTAAATATCGACTTATAACCAAGACGAGCAAAAGGATAACATTGCCGGCAATAATGCAAAAGTGAAAGCAGGAGATCCCATTTCAACCTAAATTCGGCAGTTAAGGAGAACGAAGATGGTGCAGGTGGCTAAAAGCACCAAGGATTTTGAACTTTTCGGAGGCTTGAACCCTGGCACCGTCAGGGTCAGCACTGAAAAAGCAAAAGACAGAGTGATTTTAGTCAGATGTGCTATTATCAGGCCCGCAGCTGCCGAATTTAGGATAAATCGTGCCAGATTAATCGCCAACTAGTCTACCAGCGCCACCGAAACACCCGGAAATGCCGGGGCTGGGCCGTCGGGATTTTGGAATAGCCAGATCAGCAGATCTTGGTAGAAACTAAAGAGTGGAATATGCGCAGCTATCTGCTGTCTGATCTGTTCGCGGCGATTCTTGAATCCAGCGTGACTCTCGCGGGTCAAAAATTCACGCTCGCGCCAAAAATTACCGAGTGGCTGCACCTGAATCTCAAATACCCTATCAGCCCACATCACTACTGATTTGATGGCTTCCCAACCACTCTCCTTATCATGGCCGGTTAAGTAATTCTTGGTCTCAACAAACTCTAAACACCGCCCACTCTCACGGGGACGTATCCCCGCTGACTCCAACTCATTGTCGCTCCACGAAAGGGCCTTGAGCACATTATGAAGTACATCAGCATCGTGTGCGCTACCGACAACAATTTTTAGTCCGAAAACATCTTTCACGTAATGACTCAGATGCTTGAGCTCCTTATCTAGTTTAACTATCGCATCTAGCCCAAAGATCTCGTCGACTACCTTGTTCCAAAGCTCCTCTTCCGCCTTAATACGACTTATAATTTTGTGAATACCTGCGGGATTAACCTCAGTAGGCTGATATTCAACGACATTGGCTACAAGATTAGGACTTGCCCATCCATGCCCATCAAAATACTTTAGCTTGCGCAACTGACGATTACCTAGATCCAGATCGATCGTCGAATACAGGTCAGCCAACGACAACGGCTGCATTAGGGTAAACCTCTCCCGAGTAGCAGGTACCTCCCCTATCACAACGCTCTGCATCTGGTATGCGTGAAAAAACGACCGACAGAACAGCTCAGAGAGTCGATGCAAAGCCTCCTCTCCGCGCCTTATCATCCGATCAAATGCAGCCCGACAATCTCTAAGGTGAGCTCGGGAGAACTTCATATTGCAACTCGCATCAGGATTTGAGTGCAAAGCTTGTTTGACAGCACCAAGGTACGAAACGAGATCGTTTAGAATCGGCTCCTGGCTTACCATCCAGAGCGGAGAGCGCGCCCGGGATTCTGCAGAGCGATCAATAATTATAGTGGATTCCGATGTTGAGTCCATTGCTCGGTATACTACTATTCACACAGGCAGCTGCAACCTCTTGCGAAGCGCATTAGAGCCTGCATGACAGCCTGTCCGAACAGACGGGGCAAGAAAGTGGCACGGTCGGAGGGAATCGAACCCCCAACCTGCGGATTTGGAATCCGCTGCTCTACCAGTTGAGCTACGACCGTACGAAAGGCTGACGTTACCACACTAGCGGTAAAAAGGAATTGGTGAGGAGTGGATTCGAACCACCGTAGGCCGGAGCCAGCAGATTTACAGTCTGCCCCCTTTAGCCACTCGGGCACCTCACCAAAAGAGAGTGTATTGAACAAATGGAGCCCATGACGGAACTCGAATCCGTGACCTCTTCCTTACCAAGGAAGTGCTCTACCGACTGAGCTACATGGGCGTAACAGTCACGTTCAACGGGCGGCATTATGTTCAATTAGGGTGATCAAGTAAATACACTAGGGACTTACCACCCTTAGTAATTGAAATTTCGACCAAGCTTTTATAACCTTAGGGTGTTAGCGGGTTTGCACTCGCAAGGACCCCTTCGCTGGCATAGCTCAATTGGTAGAGCAACTGATTTGTAATCAGTAGGTTCCCCGTTCAAGTCGGGGTGTCAGCTCCAGACCGCTTGTTAGGCAGCCTCTGGCATTTGCGCGTGGCTTGCTGTTTTGGTCTTCTATGTTTCCAGCCGGTGATTTTCACAGACCAGCGTAGGCACTTTATCGTGAACATGCTTCTGCCAAAATGTTACCTCACATGACGACATCCTTATGACGAAAAAAATAGGTGTCGTAGCTTTCTCTGGAGGTTTGGATACATCGTTTTTAGTCCCCTTTTCGCGGGAGCATTACAAACTCGACTCGGTGATCACATGTACAGTGAACACCGGCGGATTCGATAATGAGGCCAAGGAGGCGATCGCCAATAGATCCAAAGAGGTCGGTGCCGACAAGCACCTCTGTATCGATGGCCAAGAGGATTTCTATCAATCGGTAATCAAGTACCTAATCTTTGGAAACGTAACACGCGATGGGTATCCACTATCTGTGGGCAGCGAGCGCATCGTCCAAGCACGTAAAGTGCTCGAAGTGTGTCTCTCAGAGGGCGCTCAGTCCTTTCTGCATGGATCTACCGGAGCTGGCAATGACCAGTACAGATTTGATGTCGCCCTCCATGTGCTTGGCCAGGGTAGGCTACAGGTTCTTGCCCCGGTACGTGAATTCGGCTTCTCGCGTGAGTATTCAACCAAATACCTGCTAGAACGCGGCATACCAGTAGCTGAGAAGAACTCAAGCTATTCATACAACGTAGGGCTTTGGGGTGTTTCAATCGGGGGCAAAGAAACCCATCTTTCAACCGGATTGATCCCGGAAGATGCTTGGTACAGCCGCCGAGATCGATCGCTCGATTGCGGCACGGTAGAAATCACATTTCAACGTGGAGAACCGATCAAAGTCTCTGCGGATTTCGGAGAGTTTAGTGGCTCAGTCGAGTGTATCAAGGCACTGACCAAGTTTGGCAACATGTTCGGTATCGGTCGCAGATATCACGTTGGCACTTCGATCCCCGGCAAAAAAGGTAGGCTGGCATACGAGGCGCCAGCGGCAGAGATACTCTATGAGGCGCACCGGACACTTGAAAAACTCGTTCTATCTCAATCTCAGATTCATACCAAGCAGTTTATTGCTAATGAGGTTGGCAAAGCGGTACACGAAGCGCGAATCTTCGATCCTCACGTACAAGACCTTTACGCGTACCTCACAAGCTCACAGCGACAAGTACATGGATTGTGCCGAGTATCAGTGCGACAAGGGTACATTGAAAGCGTAACTGCTGACTCACCGAACAACTTACTGGCAGCCAAGGGTGCGGTGTATGGCGAGGTCTCAAGCCTCTATTCGGCGCAGCAAGCAGAGGGGGCAACCCGACTTCACAGCATAGAACAGATGATCTGCCATCAGTACGCCTTTAAGTCATAGAGCTGCAGTTATGACAACAGTGCGCGATCGAGTGGTATCATTAACCGTAGAATTGGTGAAAAGATCCAACACAGATGGATTTGACAATGGCGGTCAGGAGCTACTGGCCGAGCGACTCAAGGGTCTTGGGTTTAAGGTAGAGTACGCCCCGTTAAAACACTGCAACAATCTTTTGGCTTTTAGGGGAAACGGTCCAGCCTATTTTGCGTTTGCCGGCCACACTGATGTTGTTGCTGCTGGCGAGGGCTGGAGTGTGGATCCATTTCAAGGCACCGTTGTTGGAGAACGTCTCCTTGGTCGCGGTGTTGCCGATATGAAAGGGTCGGTTGCTGCTTGGATTATCGCTCTTGAAGACTTCCTGGGCGCCAATCCCAACTCTGAGCTGCCCCTAGCGCTGCTGATAGCGGGCGATGAAGAGGTGCAATCAGAGGGCACTCCAGCATTGCTGGCACTCCTAGACTCACAGGGCAAGAAGATTGATTCGTGTCTAGTCGGTGAGCCAACTGCCAACAAACGACTCGGAGACTGCTTCAAAATCGGTCGACGTGGATCACTGAGTGCAAAGGTTTCGGTTCATGGTGTTCAGGGTCATGTTGCGTACCCGCACTTGGCTGAGAATGCAATCCACGCGGCTGTCCGAATAATTAACCGGCTTTTAGCATTTGATATCGATCTCGGATTGCCCGAGGTCGATCGCTCAGAAGGTGACTGTGGGTGGCCCCCATCATCGCTTCAGGTATCGTCGCTACATGCAGGAACCGGGGCAGGAACCAACGTTGTTCCTGGTCAAGCTGAGTTCAAATTTAACATCAGATTTCGATCTCCGCTAACAAGGCAGGAATTGATCGATCGACTCACACCAATCTTAGTGGATAGCTCTGTATCTGTTGAGGTATCGTGGATGCAGGATTCAAAACCATATGACTCTAGAAAGGGAGTGTTACGCGAAGTAGTCTCCAAAACTTTACGTGAGCTCGGTCATGCACCAAAACTCTCTCGAGATGGCGGAACATCCGACGGGCGCTTCATAGCTGAGCGTGCTGCTGAGGTTGTTGAGTTAGGCCCTTCAAACGAAACGATTCACAAAATTGACGAGGGACTAGATATCTCTGAGCTTGTTGACCTAGTTCATATATACCGCTCAATCCTGAACTCTATGGCAGTTAAACCTATAGTGATTTGCAAAAGTCCGTGCCAGTAAAACTAGCAAGGCTTTTGCCGTAAATCACTATAGGTTGTTGTTTTGATTCGCGTCAGCGAATCAATAGGGTTTTCTAAACGCTATATCGCTCATGACTTTTGAAAAACGCTATAGAACCTCGATAAGCTGACCTCTCTCATAGCCAACTACATACTGTTGAGAAAAGCTCTAAGAACATTGACGGAACGAGATGACGGAAAGCTCACGACGCTAATCGGCGCGTGCACTTGACTCCAGTCGGGCCGTATATAGAACAAGCTACCAATCAAAATAAAATTTACGAGAGGAACATATGAATCTAATAGATGCAGTCAAAACCGCCTTGGCCCTAGTAACACTATCTCTGGCATTGCCTTGCAGCGGATTCGCTGCTGACGAGCCCGAGGTTGACCGCACCTCTCGCGCATTTAAGGAGGCCGAATATACACTCACCAAGTCAACATCGGTATACAAAGAGATCTCGGAGGGAAAACTCGGCAAAGTTCCTCAATCAGTAATCGAAAGAACCAAATGTGTGGCGATATTTCCTGATACTGTAACCGTGTCTGCTGGACTCGGAGGAACACATGGAGACGGAATAGCGTTCTGTAAAACCGCTACCGGCGAATGGGAAAATCCGATGTTTCTCAATCTGATCGGCGGCAGTATCGGCCTACAAGCTGGTGTAAAATCAGCTGATATGGTTCTCTATATTACGGGCAACCGTGCCGTTGAAGCACTTAAAAAAGGAAGCTTCAAGGTAGGCGGTGAATTGAGTGCTGTTGCCGGAATCTTTGACAAGACACTACCTTCTCCACAGGCAGAGCTAGTTGCCTATTCCAGAAGTCAGGGACTATTCATGGGCGCCGCTTTGGATGGGGTGAATATCTCACGTGATGATAGCGATGAACGGGCTTTCTACGGGCTCCGCGAACAGGCTCTAACAGCTAAAATCCCCGAAGATCTTCAGCGTGAGGTTAATAGACTACGCGATGTTCTTCCACCACACGTTGGATAAATTGGGAGTGGTGCACAGGTTAACTCTGCGCGAGTGATTTTTGAAACGAATCATTCGCTCAGGGTTTACAGGGATACTTCACTATTTTCTATCCTTGAGATCTCTTGTGGCACCGTTTTAGACTCTCCAACCGTGGCAACTACACGCACCTTACCTATAACAGACACCGGATGATCAAACACTATATCACCAGTCACCGAGAGGCTTTCAGCTTCTATAAGCGATGGAACTACTTTTATCCTCGACTCAAAATCCTTAATTAAACCGTAGAAAGTTGGATCGAGAGATACAAGAGGCAAACCCGAAGCACTACGTGAAGGCGCTATCGTCAGGGTGCAATCCTCATTAAGTACATAGACATCAGAGCGAACTACAAGTAGGTCGTTGTTAGTTTTAACCGGGGCGAAGCGACGTCTAGGAACCTGCAAAGCGCGAGCGCCTTCAAACACTTCTATGGCTGCTCCCATCGCAGTTTCGATCTGAATAACCTTCCTACTAGTTCTATCTCGTGGGTTTACAGTCTTTTTGTTACTTATCAGAGGTAGTGGAATCGCTCCTTCGTGACGTCCAGCTACCTCAATCACAGCCTGCAAATCGAGCCAAATGTTGTTGGTGTTGAAGTACTGATACTTTAAAACATCCTGAAACTCAGGGATGATATCACCGCCTGGCCTCGTCGGCGCTTGGCTGCTTTCTCGAAGCATTAACCTACCGTTACTCTTACGCCTAGCCAAGTGACCGCCCTTGGCATCAGCCGCTGTGCGCTCTGCCGTCTCCATCAGGAACGGCGCACCGCTGCCGGCAAAATAACCTAGTATCGCCGGCTCTACAGTTGCTCCCAGGTTGTCAGCGTTGGCAACGAATGCGTAGCGCTTACCCATCTGCACCAATTTTTCTGCCAAACCAGAAGCGATTAAAGCGGCATAGATATCTCCGTGTCCCGGAGGGTTCCAATTTAGCTCCTCATCGTGCTCATCTGCCGGCATCATTGTATCGAGGTATATCTTCGGGTGTCTATGCTGCAGAAAGCTCACCGGAAGCTCCCCAGGGCTAAGCTCAGAATACCCTGCCATTGCGGCCCTAACGTCCGCATCAGTTGAAAAGCTCGTCATGTGTATCAACGGGATCGCAACATCAAAGCGCCTCTGCAAAGCCTGCAGCTGCCGTGCTATGATATCGTTGAAGGTGAGCCCATTTTTGACCGGAAGAAGTGACTTTGCTCGCTCAAGCCCCATCGAAGTGCCAAGACCACCATTTAGTCGCACCACTACCAGCGAATCTAGCAAGCGCTCCCCTAAGGCAACCGTCTCTGCGCACCTTTGAATATCATAGAAATCGACTATATCGCGCGCCGGCTCTATCTCATCTTCGGTGATCATCCCGGTCTTGCCGTGCAGCACGTCATCAAAGAGCCGCTCGAAATTCTTTATAACGGAAAGTGGTAATCCATCCGACTGCATCTTAGCTGCGGCAGTCTTGAGACCCACCTTGGCATCCTGCCTTAATACCATATCCCTCACCAGAGCCTTGGAACCGTCCCCGCCATTAGCGTGCAGTGGCGCCCGATATCCCGAGGCTATCTCAGCGATATCGCCACTAGTGTATCGACTATCTTTCATGTTAAACACCCTCTTTTTAGGTGAGAGCTGCCAATAACACCTGCGTGAGCAATAAATAGCTGCGCTTTGTCGGTCGACACCTCACAACCGACAAGACCGTGTGGTAGTAGCACGGCATCTCCATCGCTCAGCGTCATACCCTTAAGTCCCACTCCATAGTACACAACTGTTCTCTGACCCAAACTGAGAGCTACGGCAGGGCCTTGCGATAGATCTACACAAAATCGCTTCGCTCCTGGCTGCACAACACCCACCTTAAACTCTTGAACCGGCACCAGAAACTCTCGATAGCCCCCTGCAAATTCCCGTGTCGAAGTACACTTAGGCTCCTCAACTATGTCAAAAGCGGTCGTTTCAATCAGAGTTTTCACATCTCTAAACTTAGTAGTCAGCCCAGCTCGGATTACATTATCAGAACAGGCCATACACTCAACCAGATCGCCATCAAGGTACGCATGTGGAATATTAGGAGCGATAAAGAAACCTTCACCAGGAGCCAAAGAAACGAGATTCATCAACAACAAAGTTACAAGCCCTGCATCTCCTGTGCCGTACGTTTCAGCCAGCCCTCTCATGATCGTCACCTCCTCTGGAGGGGCCCCTACCACAGAATGCACAAGACGTTCACAGATCGATTTTACTACCGTACTTACAGCCTCTTGTTCCGCCTTGATGCAATCACTGAAGATCCCCCTACGGGTCTGCGCGCTCAGCTCTAGATCTTCCACTGCTCGATCTCTAGATATTAGACCACTCCGTGTTTGTTCTGACAGCAGATCCACTATTTCGGGATAATCACAAATTACTTGACGCAGCGCCTTGGACGATTTGATGTTGTAAAGCAATTTAACCGGTGTAAGAGCTATCCCTATCTCAGGCTTATGAAAAGGGTCTGGATAATGCTCAGGATCGCGAGCATGTAGTTGCCGTGCAAGATCTATGTCAGGGTGCGACTGGATAGATAGACCAAAAGCTGGATTAATCGATAGCACTTTGAGCATAAAAGGCAGCTGTCTATCTGTCGGTAACAACTCAGCTACTGGGCAGCGCGAGCCGTCCGGGAAAACGGCTAGTGTTGGCCCTTTGGGATGACACCCGAGCCAATACTCTGCCAGAGGCGCGTCAGATACAGAATCGCGCAAAAATGGCCCAATACGCGAAGCTCTTCCGATCTTACCCCAAGCATAGCGCTGTATGTGCCCCTCCAGCCTTAGTGGAACCAAATCATCCAGGTGATGCGATTTTTTTGGATTCATCTAGATTCAATCAATCATAGGTTAAATAAAGCCAGCAACCGGCTCCGCTAAATGACGAATAACAACTCCGCGTCTACTCACCTTTCAACCTAAATTCGGCAGTTAAGGAGAACGAAAATGGTGCAGATGGCTAAAAGCACGAAGTATTTTGAACTTTTCTTAAGGCGCAACCCTGGCACCGTCAGGGTGAGTACCGAAAATTCAAAAGACGAAGTGATTTTAGACAGATGCGCCGTTTTCGTGCCCGCCACTGCCGAATTTAGGTTAAACAGCATAATCAATATATTACGACAACAAAAGCCCTGGAACAGGCAGTTTTCCTCGAGTACGTTCGCGTAGCTAAGTTTTTTTTGGTAAATTGTAAGGAAGAAGCGAACACTGTAATATCAGCAAGTCAAGACTCACGTTCTCTTCTAATGTTGTTCCCATGTTTGTTGCCAGATTACACCTCCCTCGCCGTGTTCAGACCCTCGAAGGTGCGATTGTAGACATCGAGTGGGGGCTATCTCCTGCGTTTAACTTCTGCGCAAAGATTGAGGATATTCAATCAAGCAACAGTGGCCCGTTTTCGATGGAGATGTTCTCACAAGACAACTGCATTAGTCTTTGCGTCGCCGGAGACGAGGAAACGGTTACGAACGTCGCCGGAAATATCTATCATAACGCCGAACTAGAGATTCATCCGATTCCGGACTACACGCAGAGCTGGACAGACTCGACTCTAGTAGCAGGGGCCGATCTATATCTAGAACTTCCCGATATATACCCTCTGGAGAATTGGAAGCCGATGGCGTGGAGCTCCTTAAGCGCTGTCCTTACCGCTCTGGGAAGAATTGCTGAAACGGACACCGCTCTCATTCAAGTGCTTGTGCGTCCCATACCCGATACTAACTTTTTACAGATTGAGAGATACATCACACGCATACTTGATAAGGTCTTCCGAATATTTCGTCCCCGTCAGTGGCTCCGCATTCAAGGTGAAAGTAAAACTGCTGAAGCGATCAAGGCCAAAGGTTTATCCTCATTATTTTGGGCCAACTACCGCATTAGTGTACACACTAAACTACCTTCTAACGCCACTCCTCAGCAGATTAGTGAGGCACGCAAGCGGTTAAAAAACAGCGTGGTGTTGATATCCAATGCGGCGAAGATCTACAACACAACGCACGAAAACCGTTTTCGACTTGGCCCGATATCATTCGGCAGTAGTATCAAGAAGAAGGTTCAGGAGCGCCGATTTCATGCCCCATACAAGCTGTGCAATGAAGAAGTGGCAACTCTGTGGCACCCACCATACGTTACAACACTTCCGAATACGGCTCGCGTGCTTGCCAAAAAACTGCAGCCACCGCGAACATTACCCACGACAAGTGGAGATCCACAAATTAGTTTTTTTGGGCGTACAAACTATCGCCATCAGATTGAAGATTTTGGAATACGTCGCTTCGATAGACGCCGTCACCTCTATCTAGTTGGCAAGTCCGGCACTGGGAAGTCATGCCTACTTGAGTTGCTGGTAAAAAGTGATGTCGAACAGGGCTACGGCTGTGCAGTCATTGATCCTCACGGAGACTTAGTTGACGACATACTAAGGGTTATACCAAAGCATCGTGTCAATGACGTGGTAATTTTCGACCCGAGTGATATGTCTCACCCGGCGTCCTTCAATCCAATGATTCCGGTAAGACCAGACCAGAAGATGCGGGTGGCGCTGGGATTTCTCGATACCTTTAAGCGAGTGCTAAATTCTGCATGGTCAGAGCGTATGGACTACATCCTGCGTTACGCTATGATTGCGTTGCTCAATGTCCCAGGCACCAGCATCGTTTCTCTAAGAAGGCTGCTCTCTGATGATGATTTTCGGCGAGAAGTTGTGCGCCGCTCTAATGACGACTCGGTAAGGCGTTTTTGGGAAGTTGAGTTTCCGGCGAATCGGTCTGAGTTCGAAGCGGGGCCGATCTCGCAGCTGCTTAATAAATTGGATGAGCTATTGGCGACCGACATGGTTCGCAACATCCTCGGTCAGCCCTCGAATGCCTTTGACTTTAGAGAGTTCATGGATACTCG
This sequence comes from uncultured Bdellovibrionales bacterium, assembly GCA_964655155.1. Lineage (GTDB taxonomy): Bacteria > Bdellovibrionota_C > UBA2361 > UBA2361 > OMII01 > OMII01. Next base: position 10,945 of record CAZZLV010000001.1, on the reverse strand, counting down.
CAAGATAGTTCTTTGCAAGGTCTCTAAGGGTGTGCTCGGAGCGGAGAACTCTGCACTCCTCGGCTCATTGATAATCTGGAAGATGTACGAAGCAGCTCTTTCTAGAGCAGACCAGCCGGAGAATGCGCGCCAAGACTTCTATTTTTACATCGACGAGTTTCAGAACTTCGCGACCAGCTCGTTTGGAGAGATCTTGAGTGAGTCACGAAAATATCGATTGTGCCTCACCTTTGCGAATCAATTTCTAGGTCAGCTACCTGCCGGAGTGTCTGACACTGTATTCGGCAATATAGCCAGCTTGATCTCATTCCGAGTAGGCTCGCAAGACGCAGGTGCAGTCGCTAGCGAACTTAAGCCCAATATATCGGCTGATGATCTACTCAATCTCGGTCTGCGCCAGTTTTATACAAAGATGAGCGTTGATGGGGAAGTTCAAGAGGTTTTTTCGGGAAGCACCATAGATGTTAACAAACCACGACTGGCTGATTCATTTGCCCATGAGTGCATCGCACACTCTCGCCGAAAGTATGCACTCCCGGTCGATCAAGCTGAAGAGCAGCTGGCTCTATCCGAGATAATGTCCCCTAGGGCGTTGGGTGGAGTGTAACTCAAGCTTGGCGGATTAACCCTCTGTAGCGTTTTTCAACCTAAATTCGGCAGTTAAGGAGCACGAAAATGGTGCAGGTGGCTAAAAGCACACAGGATTTTGAACTTTTCGGAGGCGCAACCCTGGCACCGTCAGGGTGAGCACCGAAAATTCAAAAGACAAAGTGATTTTAGCCAGATGCGCCGTTTTCGGGCCCGCAACTGCCAAATTTAGGTTCAAAAGTCCTTGGCGATATAGCGGCTCTTGACAAACGCTATCGATTCGCGGATGCGAATCAAAACAACAACCCATTGTGACTTACGGCAAAAGCCTTGCCAGTTTTACTTGCACGGACTTTTGCACATCACTATAGCACTTTGCCGAGACCACAATAAAAAACAGCAGCCCCGCACAGGCTGATTATTATCCACAAGGCTCCATAATCCGAATAAATAAAGGCAGCGGAGCATCAAAAGCGCCTACCGCGGTGTAATTAAAAAGTAAAATTGAACAAAGAGAACCCGAGAACAGCGAGAAAAGGCATTCTTATTCTCCCTGTTCTCTTTTTCTCTCTGTTTATCTGAAAGTTTTCGGATTTCTTGATACAGATGCGGTCTCGGGTATTTGTGGGTACTAGTCAGGCTTCTTATCCCCCAAGGTGCCAAACTTGCGTTATGCTCAACAAAACGCGCGCCTCGCTTGCGTACTATTTTGTAGCCACTATCATTCGCTATACCCCCTTGTCCATGTCAACCTAGGATCGAAATGACCAGTTTTTGTATCTAATGTATCTACAGCGTCTTCAAAAGGATTGAGACAGTCAGAACAATTTTTTTAAAAATGCTATGGGTGTGCTGCGGAGGCGGCACAATGTACAAAATAGTAATTTGCTCAGGAAGATCGAAAGCGGCAGGACTTACAAGAGAGAATCAAGGTGCCACAACCCAGTAACTCTATATGTCTTAATCCTTTTGCAATTTACTTTAGTTCTTATGAGCACTAGCTTTTTTAGGAAACGAATCAACTATGCACACCTTGGCGCTTTTTGGAGCTGGTAAAATAGGCGTAGCAATTACTGCCCTACTCTGCGCATCAGGCCGTTATCGTGTACGAGTCTGTGATGGCAATCTCGAGCTAGCTAACGACATTGCTCGCTGCTGGCCTGAGGCAACAGCACACCACCTGAATATACAAAAACCGGCTGATATGAAAAAACTGCTCGCCGGATGCTCCGCTGTGCTAAGCGCCCTTCCTTTTTCATGTAACCATGTCGTGGCACAAGCGGCTGCTGATTGCGAAATTGGCTATGCAGATCTAACTGAGGATGTCCGCACGTCGCAACAGATTTTGCACCTAGCATCGACTGCATCTTCGTGGTTTATGCCTCAGTGCGGACTAGCTCCCGGTTTTATTAGTATCGCTGCAGCGCACCTCTGTACCCTGCTGGATTCAGTCGATTCACTTAAGATGCGCGTGGGCGCCTTACCCATATATCCGACTAATAAGCTCAAGTACAATCTAACCTGGTCAACAGATGGCCTAATCAATGAGTACTGCAATCCGTGCGAGGTACTTCACAACGGCAAGCATGAACTTGTACCACCACTGGATGGGTATGAGCGCTTTTCCCTCAACGGATGCGAGTACGAGGCATTCAATACCTCAGGAGGCTTGGGCAGCCTGTGCCATACGCTTCAGGGTAAAGTTCAGGATCTCACATACAAAACTATTCGCTATCCGGGACATCGTGACCTAATGGCATTTCTTCTAGACGATCTCCAATTCAGCCACGATAGAGATGTCCTAAAAAAGATATTCGAGCGAAGCATCCCGACCACTATGCAAGATAAGTGTGTAATCCTGGTCGAAGCAACTGGTCGCGTCAGCACAAAGCTCACTCAGAAAACATACGCCAGCACCGTGTACAACCAAACTGTCGCCGGGCTGCATTTAGGTGCTATCCAAGTGACAACGGCTGCAGGGATATGTGGTGCCGTTGACCTTGTTCTGACCGGGGCTCTCGGTACACGTAAAGGATTCATTAAAGTTGAGGAGATCTCCCTTAACTGCTTCCTTACTAATGAGTTTGGAAAGCTCTTTCTAGATCAGCAAGCTCTAAACGCTCTAAGCACGAATCGTTCATAAGGGTAACGCACCCCGATATACGTGATGCGCCACCCTATGAAACTTTTTACCGTAACAGCTGAACTGCAAGCTGAGGACTCTGATTAGCCTGTGAGAGCACAGAAGAAGCCGCCTGTTGAAGAATGTTCAAGCGAGTTAATTCAGCTGCCTCACTAGCTACATCAGCATCCATAATACGCGACTCGGCAGCCAGATTATTCTCACGAGTTACCGAGAGATTCCGAACTGCACTATTGAGACGCGCTTCGACCGTTCCTAGCGTGCCTCGCAAGCTATTCAGAGAAACGACCGCTCCATTTATTGCTGCCAATGCTGACTGCGCAGCCGACTGTGCGTTATCGGTTGAATTACCCGTGATTGAGAAAGACAACGCAGATGAACCACTTGCGGCTAGCCCAAGCGCCTGCAGCGTCGCTCCCCCGCCTTGATTGAGCGTGATTTGCGACGTTGAAGCGCTATCAAACCCAATCTGGAAGTTAATCACCTGGCTACCTGACAGCAAAGCAACGCCGTTAAAGGCCGTTGTTACAGCAATACGCTCTATCTCAGATCCGAGAGTTGAGAACTCTGCCTGTAGAGCAGAGCGCTGAACTGACGAATATGTGCCGTTAGCAGACTGAGTAGCTAACTCAGAGAGACGTCCAAGCACAGATTGAATCGACTCAAGAGCTCCATCAGCAACTGCTACTGTCGAAATACCGTCCTGGGCGTTTCTAATCGCTGTTGCAGCCACACGAGAGTTAACTCGCAGAGATGCCGCAATAGCTAGACCTGCCGAATCATCACTGGATCGATTGATGCGTTGTCCTGAGGACAATTTCTCAAAGACACGACTCAAAGCCTCTGACGAGTTACCTAATAGCCGTTGTCCGCGAACCGACGCGAGATTCGAATTAATACTAAGTGCCATACATTTCCTCCTTGATGTTAATCCGACGCTCCCATCACTCCTTTGATAGGTCCTGCACTCTTAAGCAGGCGAGGCGCCGAAGTGTTAAAGCGAGCAAAAGCACACTGAGAACTCGATTGAACTCTCCCGCGCACCTGCGTCGCCATTGCTACAACGATGGGATACTGCTACTACCTGGTCTCTGAACTGAGATACCGCTACGGCCCGAGAGACAGACCGGACTTGCCGATAAATACCTCTACGGCAGCTCTGCAAATTCTCTTAAGGACTTTTTGGGGGAATTGCCCAAAGGACTTAAGTAGCACCTATTTTTAACGAAGCTAGCTATGGTCGACTTGAAAATAGTCGGGAATAGGCAATCGATGGCCTGTTTGCTTACCGCATTCACGCACTTATTAAGACGGCAATTAAACCTAAAAAGAGCAATTAAGGTGAGCCAAAATGGTGCAGGTGGCTAAAAGAACGATGGATTTTGAACTTTTCGGAGGCGCAACCCTGGCACCGTCAGGGTGAGCACCGTAAATTCAAAAGACAAAGTGATTTTAGCGATATGCGCCGTTTTCGGGCCCGCAACTGCCGAATTGAGGTTTAACCAGATGCGCCATTTTCATCCGCCTGCACTGCCGAATTTAGGTCAAATCGATCAGAGCCCATCGAGCGACGGATATTTAATTGACGAATTAATAACCATGGCCGCTCACGGTACTGAAACTGCTGCCGCAGCGGCACCGCCACCAGCAGCGCAGACACTTATTACTGCCCTCTTACCACCTCGAGCACGAAGGGCATCGCAGGCATTAATCAAAAGTCGGCCGCCAGTAGCTGCAAAAGGGTGCCCCAGGGCTATTGACCCACCAAGGACGTTGATCCGATCTCTTGGAATAGGCCCGAGCGGTATCTCCCCTGGATAGCAAGACCACCCATCTTCCCAAGCCTTTAAATTACAGAGAACCTGCGCAGCAAACGCTTCATGAATTTCAAAGAGATCAACACTCGCAACTTCCCATGAGAGCCGACGCATGACCCTCGGCAAGGTGACCACTGGCCCCATAAGCAATCCGTCCCCAGGCGGAACGGCCGCAAAATCGATCGCCTCAATGTAGCCTTGGATCGGCAACCCCTGCTCACGAGCAACATCCTCGGCCATTAGACACACCGCCGATGCACCATCGGTTAACGCGCTTGAATTGCCAGCAGAGATCGAACCAAGCGCACTGCGATCGAAAACAGCGGGCAGGGATCTCAACTTCTCAAGGGAGGTATCAGACCTTACAAGATTATCCTCACCAACACCTCCGAGTGGCACTATCTGGGCAGCCAAGATCCCAGCATCTCTGGCTGCCGCTGCATTTATATGACTCGTAAATGCGAGCGCATCCTGATCGGCGCGAGTTATTGCAGACTCTTGTGCCATAAGCTCGCAGTGCTGCCCCATTGTTAGACCAGTCGATGGCTCCTTTGGACTTGGCGCCTGTGGCGCGAGAAACTTAGGACGAAAACGTCTCAACAGACCGAGCCGCTCCTTAATCGTTCTTGCCCTATTCATCCTGATAAAAAACTCCTCGCCCTTACGCGGGAAGGTGAGTGTGGGGCATGACATCGATTCACTACCTCCAACGATAGCGGCCCTAATTCGCCCCGAAGCGATCGCATCGACTGCTACGCATGCCGCAACTAGGCCAGTTATGCAGTTGTTTGAAACAAAGTGACCCGAGATAGTCTTAGGAAGTCCGGAGCGAAGCACAATTTCCCGCGCCAGATTAGGATAGCGCGGATCTAACAACACAGTGCCGAAATGAAGCTCATCGATTATACTAGGGTTGATACCAAACTTCTCTACACAAGAAACAACCACATGCTTACCTAGATCAAGACTAGAATAGTGCGAAAACACCCCTCCAGCCTTTACAAAAGCAGTTCTAACCCCACCAACGATCGCTATTCTCATAAAGAGTCCCCCGTATCTAATAAGGGTACCCCAACCGAGATCCTTTCACACCCCCCAAATCGCCAATCACTGAATGCCCCAATCATACAATCAATGGATCATAATAATACTCATATAGCGAGATACTGGGGCTCATCATACTATCCCCGCAGGCCGTATCACCTCTTGAGAAACGTCCATTTTAGGGGTAGCTTCAATAGTTCATGTTCAGTGCGGCGATCAGCTAGCGCTACTGCTTTTACCGAGTTTTTTCTGCATAGTTTTGTTACTTCATAGTTTGCAAGGACCTACAATGAGCCTCCCACCTTCTCCTCAGAAATCTGAGACTCTTCAGAAATCCGAAATTCTTCAAAAGATCGTCTCGCTTACAAAGCGCAGAGGTTTCGTGTTTCAAAGTAGTGAGATTTATGGCGGACTAAAGAGTGCCTACGATTATGGGCCTCTCGGTGTGGAGCTTAAGCGCAATATCGCTGCCGAGTGGTGGCGTGCAATGGTGCATGAACGCGAGGACATCGTCGGCATCGATGCATCGATCCTCATGCACCCAAGTGTATGGAAGGCCAGTGGTCACCTCGCTGGATTCTCCGATCCGCTCGTTGATTGTTTAAACTGTAAAGAGCGTTTCCGCGCTGACAAAGCTCCCCAACTCAAGCCAAACACGCCAATTACATGGGTAAAAGGAGGCAAGAGTGGTGGCCAGAAGAGCACTGGAACCGTCGGTGAATGCGGTTATGTGTGCCCGCATTGCGGCAGCTCCGAACTATCCAGTGAGCGCCAATTCAACTTAATGTTTCGCACATCGATAGGGCCAGTGGATCCGATCGAGAACCTCCTAGATCAGATCCACGGCAAGCAGCTCTCACGAACCGAGCTTCGGGAAAAGGTTGATGAAGCAGTTAAATCAACGGCGATTTATCTACGCCCAGAGACTGCGCAAGCTATGTTTGTCCAGTTTCTAAATGTTCAACAAACGATGTCGATGAAGGTTCCGTTCGGAATAGCACAACAAGGCAAATCATTCCGTAACGAGGTGACTACAGAGAAGTTTATCTTCAGAACGTGTGAATTCGAGCAGATGGAGATGGAGTTTTTCTGCGAGCCGGGCACACAACGTGAGTGGCACACCTACTGGACAGAGCAGCGCATGCAGTGGTGGCAACGGTATGCCAACAACAAATCGGCTTTTCGAGTTCGACAGCACGAGCAAGACGAGCTGGCTCATTATGCCGACACCTGTTGTGACATCGAGTTTGAATATCCGTGGGGCTGGGATGAATTAGAGGGGATCGCGTCAAGAACTGACTATGATCTCACCAAGCACTCCGAGGAATCGGGCGCAAAACTCTCATATTTTGACCAGAATAAGTTAGACCCAGTAACTGGCAAACCAGGGGTGCGTTTCCTGCCGTATGTGATCGAGCCAGCTGCCGGGTTGACTAGAGCTGTTCTCGCATATCTGTGCGATGCATACTCTGAGCAGCAGGGAATAGACGCCGATGGAGCCCTAAAAACGCGAGTGCTGCTTAAACTGCACCCACGACTTGCTCCGTATAAGGTTGCTGTGCTACCGCTACTCAAAAAAGATGGCCTTCCGGAGGTAGCGCGATCAATCTCTAATCAGTTTTTTAAGGCCGGTATCAATGCGAGCTACGATGAGCAGCAATCAATCGGCAAACGTTACTCGCGGCACGACGAGGTAGGAACTCCTTACTGCCTAACAGTTGACCACCAAACTTTGCAAGACAACACGGTCACTATTCGGGATCGAGATACCACAAAGCAGGATCGAATCAGTGTGACTGAAGCGCTATCGATAGTTCATGGAAGAATTAATGCCGACTAAGGACTCAGTGATGCCCGGCGTTTACTATCGGCTCAGATATGCCAGCGACGAATCGGGTGGAATTACTTTTTTGTTGATGCTACTAATCGTCGCTGGTTCAATTATAAGCGCAGGCGTAGTTGCGTTCATGCAGCTGACCCATACAAATCCACTTTCGCTATCCTTCATTGAGGATGCTCCCCCCTCTCTGGCTTGGCATGAGGTACCACGAGGTCTTGGGGCAGAAGCGATAACCGTTGCCATAGCTGCGGCCGATAGCGGTGCGGGTCTCGATGAAGTTATAGTCCGAATTGTTCAGAACAACGAATCGAGGGAATTAGCCCGCAAAACCTTCGGATTTACCAAAATACTTAATGATACGATCGAAGCCGCAGTAAACCCAAAAGAGCTCGACCTTAAAGAGGGGAACGCTGAATTGCAGGTACTCGCGTTTGATAAGTCGCTTTGGAATAACAGCGCAAGGCTATCAGCGGTGGTTGAGGTAAACTATCTCAAACCTCAAATTACAGCGCTAACGCCTCAACAAAACGGAGTCCTCGGCGGCACTGAGATGGTCTTTTACAGGGTAACTGGCAAGCCACCAGAGGCTCACGGGGTACTTGGACAGGGCTCTCTGTACAGCGGCTTTCAGGCAGGCGGCTGGAACGAAGGGTTAAAGACTCGCTCGAATCTGTATATAGCGTTGTATCCGATCCCCGCCTCATTCGACGCTTCAACCGAAAAGCTGCGGCTTATCGCTCGTGACAATCTCGGGAACTCCGCGACAACCTCCTTTAACTACCGGATCAAGCAACGGCGCTGGTCATCATTCCGCAGCAACTTAACGGTCGAGAGAGGCAGCCTGATTCGCGACGAGCTTTTCAGCTATTCCAAGCGAGAGAATCTCAAGGCTAAGGAGACCGGAGACCTTACCACTGACCTAAAGAGCGTGATCAAGACCCTAGCTATTAGTGATGAGGGCTTCGTCAGTACTGCGCTATCTCAGAGTGCACAGAATCGTTCCTGGGCAGAGGCTTTTCTGCCTCCTGTAGGCTCTGCGCCGACTAACTCTGCTGGTGACACGAGAGTCATACTGGTCGATTCAACAGAAATCATGCGCGGAGTCTCCTCTGGTGTCCGTTTTCCCGTCAACAAGCGTACACCTGTGGTGGCCGCGAACAACGGAACGGTAGTATTCATAGGAATGCTTGGCCTACTCGGAAATACGATAATCGTTGATCACGGATTCGGACTCTCAAGTATCTATGGGCACCTCTCTGATGTCACCGTTCAACGCGGCACACCCGTGCAGCGAGGAGAAGAGATTGGTAAAACCGGAACGACTGGGCTGGCCCAATCAGAGGAGGTTTACTTTGAGATTCGTGCTCACGGAATCCCCGTTTCACCAAACGAATGGTGGGATCAGAGCTGGGTTACAGACCATATCGACAACAAAGTGGCGTTTGTACTGCGCGACTCCACTTGAGATATCCCTTCGGATCTCTTTAAAGTATCCCGAGTATTACGCCACTCAATACATATTCAGCTAATGCAGCAACTGTAGCATTAGCTGCCATTGTAAGGAGCGGGTTTGCAGAGTAAAGCGGGGCCAAAAGATTGAACCTAAATTCGGCAGTTAAGGAGGGTGAAAATGGTGCAGAGGCTCAAAAGCACGATCTATTTTGAACTTTTCTTAAGGCGCAACCCTGGCACCGTCAGGGTGAGCACCGAAAATTCAAAAGACGAAGTGATTTTAGCCAGATGCGCCGTTTTCGGGCCCGCAACTGCTGAATTTAGGTTCAAAGCTCTTACCCACCTCTCCCCAGCCGAAGCTTTCGCTTACACGGGTTGGTGCCAAGCTTTCTAAACTTTGCCTGCAGGGGGTGTTACCACACATATTCGGGTACGCTCCCGTTTACGTGCACGAGCATGTTCACGTCCGGAAACGCCAATTCTATTCACTCGATTCCACGAAGAGCCAATATAGTTAGGATACTTTAAATTGTGTGGTCTTCAACTCGCTTGCAATCAGCGAATACGTACGAGCAGAGAGCAATTTCAGATTAGGCGCTCCAATCGATACAGTCACATCAGCGCTTGTTGCTATCGTTCGGTACTGGTTAATCAGCTCCGCCATCGCTGGCCGAACCGTGTACCCTGCTTTGAGGCTTAAGTCTGAGAGCATCGAAGCTATGTCCTGAGAGATTACCTTGGCCTCCCCTCCTCCTCCGATGCCAGCCACACGATCTAGCGATGCCGCCAAAAATTTCAGGGCGGCTGCTGTTTCAGTTGGTGCAGATACCACCACACTCTGATAAGCGCTGCGCGCATCTGCAAGGATCTGCTCTACGGTGTGCGACTCACCGCGCGGAGCACAACCAGACACCACAGCAAGCATAGCGCCTGACACAACTAATGAACCGATCCGGGGTAAAAAGCTTCTATTGATCATAGCCTTGAACTTACAGTTAAAATATCGCCTTAATCTTCAATCACTAACCCCGATATGTCAACCGGTTACGCTTATTCTTGCGACAATGCACTCTCCAATAGTGAGCTGAGAAGACTAAAAAATCTCCTCGGAATGCCCTCTCCGGGGTGAACACCCGCTCCTACCCCTTGAAGTATCTCAAAACTGTTCACAAGCTCCCGAACACACTGCGCCAGTCGCTCTCCACAGAGAGCAGTGCGACTCGGCGCGCCCTGGCCAGCATAGCAAACAGCAAAGAGCCGATCCCACTCAAAACACCGCCCAGGATCAGCTTTACCCCGAAACCCGGCGATCTGCTCGTGCCCAATTATCGCTTCAGGTGTCTGTAAGGCTGGGTATCGCCCTTTCAATGAATCTAGCAACGCAAAGAGGCTTGTGTACTGCGCCTCCGTGTAAGGAAATATATTGCCGTTTAAGTTGACGAGTTCAATACCGATCGAAAAATCATTAAAACTCTCAACTATCCTCCGTCCTCTAGCGGAAACAACCTCAAAACGACTTCTACCGGCGTGCCATGCCCGTTTTGTCACCCCTCCTAGACACTCCACGAGCTCATAGACGACACCATCTTGATCGATCACGATATGCGCCGACACCTCGCTTGAAGGCTGTGTAAACAGCTCGATTGTCCGCTCTAAAGTTTCCGCGGTGTAGTGCAACACAACGAACTCAACCGGGATATTCAGATCTGAGAAGTTGGGGGAGCGGACATCTGTTCTGATCTTCATTTAACATCTTCCAAAATCATCGGGACAGTCACAGGCTGGCACCTATCACTCAGAGTAGCAACTTGTTGGACATTTGCAGAAGATCCTATCGAAAAATCGGTATAACTACCCGATACGGCGACCATATTGACTAGTTTGCAGCGTTGCTCTACCCTGACGTCCATCGATGCAAGTCGTAGATTCTGCCAAAGAGGTAGGTCGTTACGACATTGTCGATGATGCGAACGATATCTTTTACGGTGGCTGTAGCTCAGTTGGCAGAGCATCGGATTGTGGTTCCGAGTGTCGTGGGTTCGACCCCCATCAGCCACCCCA